>JBFLKR010000282.1:0-9303 GCA_040883295.1 Acidimicrobiia bacterium | reverse complement strand
GCACGACGACCGCCACGGAGATGGCGATGAGGGCACCCCCGGAGTCCTCGCGGCCCACCAGCAGGGGCGCCCCGTCCGGGTCGGGCATCGATGGCGGTGGCGGTGGTGGGGCCGCAGCCGGCGCCGCTGCGACCGCCGGTGCGGCCGCGGGGACCGGTGCCGCCGCGGCGGGTGCCGCCTCGGCGGGCTCGGGCGTGGGCGCGGGTGCCGCCTCGGCGGCGTCGGCAGGGGCCTCGGAGGGCGCGGCGGCGGGAGCGGAGCCACCTCCGGCCCAGGCGGCGATGATCTCCTCGGTGCTGGCCCCGGTGGCCTTGGCCCGGGCCTCGGCCGATCGCTGGACGAGCGATTCGGGGATGCCCATGTTCTCGGCGGCGGCGGCGATGTCGCTCATGCCTCCACCTCCTGGTCGTCGGCGGGCGCCGCCGTGGCCGGTTCGGCGATCACGGCCTCGGTGGCGGTGACCGTCCCCACCGTCCAGGTGCGCCAGAGGGTGGTGGCGACGAGGACCTGGCCGCCCAGGAAGGCGAGCCCGGTCAGCGGGAGAACCTGATACATCCACCAGACGGTGTCGAGCGTCTGGGTGAAGCCCTCCCCGACGTTCTGCCAGGACCCCGATTCGGCGCCGGCCCGCCACGTGATCCCGCTCGAGACCCCGGCGATCCAGAGCAGGAGCGTGGAACCGACGGTGCCGAGCACGGTGAGGCGGAGGTGCCACACGGCGCCGTCCCCCACGAGCTCGCGGCCGGTGATGCGGGGGAAGGCGTGGAATGCCATGGCGGTGCCGAGGAGCAGGGCTCCGGCGATGGCGAGGAGCTCGGTGCCCAAGTCGAAGGTCGTGAGCCCGATGACCGTCTGGACCGACGGGAAGGCGGTGACGGCCGAGACGAGGAGGGCGATCGACACGAGGGCGGTCCCGGCGGCCACGAGCCGGAGCACCTCCGAATGCCGCAGGCGATCGAGGGCCCCTTCCCCGGACAGGAGCAGCCCGGCGGGGATGGTCACCGCCGGCAGCACGAGCGCGAACCGCATGCCGATGCCGACCGCCTCGGCCCAGTCGGGCACCGGTCCGAGCAGGTGGGTGGACAGGCCGTAGAACATCCCCGGCAGGAGGAGGGAGAAGAAGGTGATGATCGCCAGCTGGCGGCTGAACAGGGGGCGGCCGGTCACCCGGGGGACCAGGTACATGGCCGAGCCGACGCCCCCGGCGACCACCCACCCCCACAGCACCGTGCCGCGCCCGAAGGCGGTCTGGACGAAGGAGCCGGTGGCCTCGGTCAGGGGGAAGTTGGCGACGAGAATCGCGGCGATGGCGGCGATGAGACCGCCCGTCAGGTACCAGAGGCTCGGGTAGATCGTCGCCTCGCGCTTGCCGAGCACCGACCGGATGGCGGCCACCGCGGGGCCGGCGAGGGCCAGGGCGATGAGCAGGTCGCCCCAGAGGGGGGACTCGAAGCCGGGCCGGCCGTCGCCGAAGCCGAACCCGACGGCGAGGATGGCCACGGCCACGAGCACCCCGGAGATGATGGGCGTGAAGCGCTCGAGCGGGCCACCGGGGGCGGTCCCGGTGAGCCGGGGGAGCAGGAAGTGCGCCGAGCCGAGGTGGAGGAAGGTGGCGGCTCCGAAGACGAGGGTGAGGATCGTCATCGGCCACAACCGGCCCCAGGACGCCATCCCCCAGTCCTGGAAGATGAACGGGAAGCCGAGCTTGACGAAGGATCCGAACAGGAGCACGCCGGCCAGCACCAGGTAGATGGCCCCGATCCCGAAGGTCCAGATGGCGGCGTTGTCGGTGTCCGCAGCCACGTTGGGGGGTTGCTGATCGCTCATCGCATCCCGTTGTCGTCCGTCCACTCCCGGCCGTGCCCGTCCCCGGCCGCCGGGGAGCATACCCATGGGTACGCGTGGCCTGGCAATCCGAGCGGGGCCCTGTCCAATTGCCGTCGGGGTGGGGGGCTGTGGTAAACATCCCCCGGACCCCACGCAAGTGGTGATGGGGCACCGGTACCCTTGCCTCGAAGGGACTGAAGAGACGACATGGATCGCCTGATCTACAACCTGTCGACGATGCCCGACGACCGGCGCTCCACGATTTCGTGGGCGTCGATGGGCGCGGGCGTCGTCATCATGGCCTTCGGGATCTTCTTTGCCCACGCCGGGTTCGCCCCCGATCCCTCCCCCGAGAACGGCTTCTACCTCGAGTGGGTGCCCCGCGAGTGGTACGTCTTCACGGCCGGCCAGATCATCGCCCTCGTCGGGTCGCAGTTCCTGATCATCGGGGCCGCCTTCCTGTGGGTCGCCAACCAGCCGATGACGTGGGCCCGGGCCCTCGGTGCCGCCTGGCTCGCCTTCATGCAACTCGTCATCTGGTGGGCGATCGTCCCCTCCGAATGGCTGAACCTCACCCAGGGCCCGCTCGGCTGGACCTCCCAGGACATCCTCTTCACCATCCCGCCGTGGATCGTCCTCAACAACGAGATCTCGATCTCGCTCGCCGTCGTCAAGGACGCCGTCGCCGGGACGTACCACATCGTGTCGCTCGCCGTCGTGGTCCTCGTCGCCCTCCAGATCCAGAAGTGGGGCAAGGTCGCCCCGCCATCGGACACCGCCACTGCCGCCCCGTCGCCCTACGGGCGCCCGCTCCGCCGGGGTGATCGCTGATGGCCCGCACCGAGGTCTATTTCGAGACGCCGCCCATCCGGGACGACTACACACTCGCGATGGTCGACGGCGACTTCCTGTTGGGCCAGGTCCGCCCGAAGCAGTTCCTCCACATCGACCAGTCCGAGTGCATCCTGTGCGAGGGCTGCGTCGACATCTGCCCGTGGAAGTGCATCCACTACCTCTCGCTCGACGCGATCGACGACACCGCCGGGGTCGCCCACCCGTCGGAGTCGGAGGGGGCCGGGGGCTTCTTCCTGGTCGACGAGGACGTCTGCACCAGGTGCGCGCTGTGCATCGACCGCTGTCCGACCGGGGTGATCACCCTCGGGAAGTTCGAGGGCTCGGTCGCCGACACCGCCGAGCAGGCCGGCCTGCCGGCCCCCTGGGAGGTCGACACCGGGCAACGGGACCACAAGAACGGTTACGTCTACGGCATCCGAGGCATGTGAGATGACGCTGCGCGAACGCGTGAAGGAAGCCGGCGAGAAGCTCCACGGGAGCCAACTCGTCGAGTCGGTGCTCCGACCGGGGTCGCCGTTCAAGTCCGGGTACTCCGACAGTCCCCGGAACCGCTCCTACGTGATCATGAACAACGTGCTCTACCACCTCCACCCGGTGAAGGTGAAGCGCCACGGCGTCCGGCTGTCCTACACCCTCTGCCTCGGTGGGCTCAGCTTCTTCCTCTTCATCCTGCTGACCATCACCGGCATCTTCCTGATGTTCTATTACGCCCCCACGGCGGAGAACGCCTACCAGGACATCCAGGCGCTGAGCACGTCGGTGGCCTTCGGTTCGCTCGTGCGGAACATGCACCGGTGGGGTGCCCACCTCATGGTGCTGGCGGTCTTCCTGCACATGAGCCGGGTCTTCTACCACGGTGCCTACAAGGCCCCCCGGGAGTTCAACTGGGTGGTTGGGGTCGTCCTCCTGCTGCTCACGCTGCTGCTCTCGTTCACCGGCTACCTGCTGCCCTGGGACCAGCTGGCGCTCTGGGCCGTGACGGTCGGCACCAACATGGCGTCGTTCGTGCCGGTGTTCGGCTCCCAGGTCCAGTTCCTCCTCCTGGGTGCGGTGGCGGTGTCGGCGGACACGCTGTTGCGGTGGTACGTCCTCCATGTCCTCTTCCTCCCCTTCGTCATCGTCATCTTCATGGCGGTGCACTTCTGGCGGGTCCGCAAGGACGGCGGAATCTCGGGGCCCCTGTAGGAGCGATGCGATGAGCGAGATCCCAGAGCACCTACTGCGCCGGTCGGCCGAGGCGAAGGCCAAGGCCCTCGGCATCTCCGTCGAGGAGGCGCTGGCCGCCCTCCAGGGCAAGGCGCCGATGCCCGAGCCGTCGACGCCGTCCGAGCCGGCCGCCCCGGAGGCCTCCCCCGAACCGCCTGCCGTCGAGCCGGCTCCCGAGCCCGCCGCCGAAGCACCCCCCGCCGAGGCACCGGCCGCCGAGCCGGTCGCCGCCCCGGCGGCCGCCGCCGTGACCGAGGCCCCGGCCTCGCCCGCCGCCCAACCCAACGGTGGTGGCGGGCGACTCGCCACCTCGGTGCGTCCGCAGGAGGCACCGGTCGCCGGTCCCGAGGGCGTGCGGACCCAGCGCCTGCTGACGGTCGTCAAGGCGAAGGCCATCCAGCAGGTCAAGGCCGAGCCCACGGACAAGGTCAACACCTGGCCCCACCTCATGATCGCCGAGTTCGCCGCCCTGCTCGCCGTGAGCGGCCTGCTCCTCATCATGTCGGTGGCGCTGCAGGCCCCCCTGCTCGAGGCCGCCAACTTCAACGCCACTCCGAACCCCTCGAAGGCACCCTGGTACTTCCTGGGCCTCCAGGAGCTCCTCTCCTACTTCGACCCGCAGATCGCCGGCGTGTCGGTGCCCACCATCGTCGGGCTGCTCGGCTTCATGGCGATTCCGTACGTGGACAAGAACCCGTCGAACAAGCCGTCCGACCGCAAGTTCGCCGTCATGATGTACACGTTCTTCCTCGCCGGATCGGCGGTGCTGACGATCATCGGCGTGCTCTTCCGGGGCCAGGGTTTCAACTTCACCTACCCGTGGCGTGACGGCGTCTTCTTCGACGACCTGAAGGACTGGGTGCCGATCGGCATCCCGGGGGAGGGCCACTCATGACCGACGCGCTTGTGATCGCCATCGGCGTCGTGGCGGTGCTCGCCGCAGCCGCCGTCTTCGCCATCGCCTTCCGGCGCCCCAAGGGCGAGGAAGCCGACTGGCGCGACGAGCTGCCCGAGGAGATGCGCAAGGCCGACCGCGGGGCGATCGACGTGTCCGTCCCGGCGGTGACCACCGCCGTCGAGGGCGGTACCGACGAGGAGGCGCCGCCGACCGCCGCCGTCGCCGTGATCGAGGAGCCCGAGGAGACGTCGCCGGCCGAGCCGGAGCTCGTCGTCGCCGACGTCGTTCGCTACCAGGAGGTCTCCGAGGACCAGCAGGGCGTCAACCGGCGCATGTTCCTCAATCGGGCCCTCGGGTCGGTGTTCTTCTTCTGGCTGGCCGGCATGGGCGCCGCCTACCTCTCCTTCATGTGGCCGCGGGTGAGCGGCGGGTTCGGTGCCGACATCGATGCCGGTGACGCCAACACCCTGCTGGCCTCGGTCCTCAACTCCGATGGCACCGTGACCCCGCTCTTCCTGCCCGAAGCCCGCTCCTGGATCGTCCCGCTCTCGGAGGAGTCCCAGGCCAACTCCCAGTTCACCGACAACGGCACGGTCGCCGGGGGGCTCGTGGCCCTCTTCCAGACCTGTGTGCACCTCGGGTGCCGCGTGCCCTGGTGCTCGTCGTCGCAGGGCTTCGAATGTCCATGCCATGGCTCGGCCTACAGCTTCGTGGGCGAGTACTCCCGGGGCCCGGCCCCGCGGAACCTCGACCGGTTCGTCGTGAACGTCAACGACCGGGGTCGTTTCATCATCAGCACCGGCAGCCTCATCGCCACCCCCCGTGCCCAGGGCCTCTCCGTGTCGTATCCCCAGGGCCCCTCGTGCATCTGATCGCATGAGCTCCGTAGTCCTCATCATCGTCGGCGTCGCCGCCATCGCCTGGCTGGCCGTGCTCGTGGCCGCATCCGTCCGGGGTGGCGACGAGGAGGTGGCGCCGAACCTCGCCCCGTGGATGTCCAACGACGAAATGGAGACCCGACGCCTCGACCGGGTGCTCGGTGTCTCGGTCGTCCTCGCCGGGTTCATGGCCGTGGCGATCCCGATCTACTTCCTGGGGGAGACCAACCGCCAGGAGCGGTTCGTCGAGGCCTTCGCCGAGGAGTCGATCGAGCGAGGCGAGGTGCTCTACACGGAGGCCTGCTCGAGTTGTCACGGCGTCGGCGCCGTCGGGGGGGCTGCGGCCTTCGTCGATCCCCGCACGAACACGCCGGTCACCTGGGCCGCGCCCGCCCTCAACGACATCCTCTATCGCTACGACGAGGACGAGGCCGCCTTCTGGATCATCTACGGCCGCCAAGGCAGCCCGATGCCGGCGTGGGGCCTCGAAGGCGGTGGTCCCTACAACGAACAGGAAGTCGACGACATCATCAACTACCTGCGGTCGGTGCAACTGCCCCAGGCCGAGGTCCTCGCCAGGATCGAACCCTCGCTTACCGCAGCCGAGAACCTGCTCGCCGGCGCCGACGCCCAGATGGACTCGGCGATCGCCGACCAGGAGCAGGCCATCGCCGACGCCGAGGCCGCGCCCGCGCTCAGGGAGGACGCCGACCGCATCCGTGAGGCCGCCAACAACCTCGTGGACGGGTTCCCCGCCGACTGGGACGGCGGCCCGGGCGAGGAGCCACCCCTGCAGCTCGACACCGACGGCGACGGCCTCACCGACGCCGCCGAGGAACAGCTCCCGGCGCTCGTCGACGAGGCCCTCGAGATCGGCCTCGGCGCCTACGAGTCCAACCTCGGCCCGATCTCCCTCGACCCTCGCAACCCCGTCACGGACGGCCTGACCCCCGACCTCGAGGTGGCGCAGAACGCCGTCGCCAACCTCAACAACGCCGTCATCCTGGTCGACGTCATCGACGAGAACTTCGAGCGGACCATCGAACCGCTCCAGGCCGGCCTCGAGGCGCTGCAGCAGACCCAGGAGAACCGGTTCTGGGAGGTCGACGTCGACGAGGTGGCCGAGGCGACCTTCGGCGGCGACACCGACCTCGCCCAGCGGGCCGTGAACCTGTACAACGCCTATTGCGCCCGGTGCCACACCTCGGGGTGGTCGCAGGGGCCGATCTTCATGGCTCCCATCGGCACCGGCGGTTTCGGGCCCTCGCTGCTGCCGCCCCGGGCCCGCATCCAGTTCCAGACCCAGGACGACCTCCAGCAGTTCCTCTGGCAGGGATCGGAATCGGGCGTCGGATACGGCGTGAACGGCATCGGCCGTGGGTACATGCCCGGCTTCGGGTCGTCGCTCTCTGCCGAGGACATCGACCTCATCGTCGACTACCTGTGGGGTGACACCCTGGGGGGTCCCGATCTCGCGGAGGCAGGCGGATGATCAGCGAGTTCATGCGCGAAATCTTCTACGCCAGCGTCGCCTTCACCGGCATCGTCCTGTTCGTGGCGTCGGTGGTGATCTTCTTCGGCACCATCTGGCTGCTGCTGTCGACCAACGTCGGCAAGCGACTCGGGTTCCTGATCGCCGGCGGGGGCATCACGGGGTGGATCGTGATCCACTCGATCCTGTTCATCCTCTACGCCCCCCGGGGGCCCCGGCAGGCCGACATCGAGGGCCTCAACGCCTTCGAGCTGCGGCTCATCCCGATCACGTGGCTGCTGATCTCGGGGATCCTGTTCTTCATGTTCATGTCCAGCCTCAGCCGGTACGAGGCCGAGCAGAACAAGGCGCTGCGCTAGCCGCCGTCCCCTAGGACGGGGCGTCGGGTTCGTCCTGGCGGGCCCCCCGTGACCGATTCGGTCCCCGGGCCTCCCGCACCTCGCCGTACGTGATGCCGATGGCGTCGTCGGCCAGACCCTGGCCGGCCTCCTCATAGAGGTTCCGCGGCACGTCGACGCCCGCCTCGCGCAGCTGGTCGATCTGGTCCGGATACATGGCGATCGACGCAATTCGGGCGCCCGGGATGAACTCCTTCACACGGGAGGTGCACTCGAGGTTGGCCGAGTGGCTGTTCATGGCGGCCACCACCAACTCGACCTCCGGGTGGAAGCGCACCCGCTCCCAGAAGTCCCGGTCGAGGGCGTCGCCGCGGATCACGTTCCGGCCCGCCGCCCGATGGCGCTCGACCGTGGCGTCCTGGCGGTCGACGCCCACGACGATCTCGCCCCGTCGCAGCACCAACTCGTCGAAGGCTCCTTCACCCACCCGGCCCATTCCGAACACGAGCATCCGGGCGTTGCCACAGTCGATGATGTCGTCCTCGGGGGCGAGATCGGGTCGCTGGAAGCGGCGGAGGAAGGGGGCCCACGACCGGTAGATGCGATGGCGGGACTGGTTGAGGGGGGCGGCGGCGATGAACGAGGCGGCCACGGCGAGCGCGATGGTCGACACCCAGTCTTCGACGAGCAGCCCGGCCGCCGCCGCCCCGGTCGCCACGATCAGGCCGAACTCCGAGAACGACGAGAGGACGAGTGAGCCGTGCAGCGACGTCCGCGACCGCAGCCGGAATCGGGTGAACAGCCAGAAGAAGGCGCTGCTCTTGAGCGGCAGCAGCGCCAGCACCACCAGACCCAGCACCCAGGCCGCCGGGGTGAGGGTGCCCCCGAGGCCGATCGAGAGGAAGAAGCCGACCAGGAAGAGGTCCTTGAACCCGAGCAGGCGGTCTGACATCTCCCCGGCCCGAGGGTGGCCCGACAGGATGAGCCCGGCGACGAGGGCGCCGAGGTCGGGCTTGACGCCGACCGTGTCGAAGACACCGATCCCGATGCCGGCCGCCAAGGTGAACCCGAGGAGGGTGAGGATCTCCCCGTGGCCGGCCCGACTCAAAACCCACCCGAACACCGGACGGAGGGCGACCAGCCCGACGATGACCGGGATCGCCCAGGGGGACGGTAGGTCTCCGGCCGCGAAGGCGAGGAAGGCGACGGCGAAGAGATCCTGGAGGATGAGGACGCCGATCGCCATTCGCCCTGCGAGTGAGGACGACTCGCCGTTGCGCTCGAGGGCCTTCACGGCGAAGACGGTGCTCGAGAAGGAAACGGCGAACCCGAGGATGGCGGCCCCACCGATGCCGAGGTCGCGTGCCAGCGGTACGCCCAGCGCGCCGACGGCCAACAGCAGGCTCCCGGCGACGACGGTGGTGGCGACCGCCACCACCGTGGTGGTGATGGCAACGGCCGGGCGGACCAGGGTGCGCAGGTCGAGCTTCAGGCCGATGCCGAAGAGGAGCAGCAGGATGCCGATCTCCGAGATGGCCTCCACCGACGCCGTCGACTCGAAGCCGAGCGCGTTGAGCACGAAGCCCGCCACCAGGTAGCCGACGAGCGGCGGGAGGCCGATGGCCCGGGCCGCGAAGCCCAACGCGAATGCGCCGGCGAGGAGGGGGACGAGGTCCATGGGCCGCAGTCTCGCGGACGCGACGCCCACCCGGTGACAGGGTGCCCGGTGGTGGGCCTCTCGTCTGCGTTCCTGTCGGGCTGGGCCTGCTCAGGGATGGCTCACCCCGACAGGAATGACGGAGGGAACGG
>JBFLKR010000281.1:0-5008 GCA_040883295.1 Acidimicrobiia bacterium | reverse complement strand
GCCGGTCATCGGCAGACGACCGGATCATCGAAGCGGCCCTGGGTCTCGTCTCGAGGGACGGCCTCGGGTCGGTCACGATGATGAAGATCGCCGAGACCGCCGGCGTGGCACGGCAGACCCTCTACAACCACTACCCGGACGTCGACAGCATCGTCGTCGAGGCGATCGGTCGGCACAATCGAGAGAGCATCGAGCTGTTGGATGCCTCCCTGCGGGTCGTCGCCACGCCCGAAGACCAGCTCGAGCAACTCGTCCGTCACATGGTGTCGATCGGGGCGCATGCGCATCACGCCTCCGGTATCGAACATGGGCTGTCCGCCGGCGCCCGGGCGACGCTGGGCGAGCATGACGCCGAGCTCGACCGGCGGATTCGCGGCATCCTCGAGGAAGGCACTCGTTCCGGCGCATTCCGTCGGGACCTCGATCCCGACATCGACGCCGTCCTGATACGACACATCCTCAACGGTCTTGCCCATCGAGCCGCCAGCACTCCGGAGCAGGCAGCTCAACTCGCGGCGACGGGAACACGCACCGTCCTCGCCGCAGTCGGGCAATCCTGAATGCCTGGCATCGGGACCGTCGATTCGGGCACGAGACCACCGGATTTCGGTCCAACGGCGAGCGACCGCCGGGTGGTTGCGTCGGGCGCGGCGTGCCTCGACGTCGCCGGGTCTCGGTACCCGGATGAGCAGGCGGTCGGTGCGCAGGTCCGAGCACATGCCAGGAGTCGGCCATCAGCCGGACCCGGGAGTCGGTAGTACGGTCGGTGGATGGACCGCTTCATGGCATCGGCGTTGACCCACATGTTGGTGGTGGCGGACGTGGACGCGAGTCGGGACTGGTACGTCCGGGTGCTGGACGCCGACGTGCACGGTGAGTACGGCGGCACGTCGGTCGTCCTCGACGTCCTCGGGCACTGGATACTGCTGGTCACCGGCGGTGGTCCGGACGAGGGCAAGCCGACCGTCACGCTCGAGCCCCCCACGAACCCCGACCGGGTGTCCGGGCAGCTGGTCTTCAGGGTGGAGGATTGTGAGGGGCTCCACCGACTGCTCTCGGACCGAGGAGCCGACTTCCTCGCGCCGCCCCACGTCAGGGCAGGCGAGACCCGGGCGTTCTTCCGGGATCCCGACGGGCACCTCTTCGAGATCTCCGAGTTGACCTGAAGCTCGAGGCCGGGTTGGGCTCGGTGCCGTCGTGCTTCGCTCCCAACGCCCGACGGCGGGTCGGGGATGCGTTCATCCCCCGGTCACCGGGCAGCCTCCCGACGGCCATCGGCCCTCGATAGCGTGCGCCGGCCGTACAAAGGGACGCCATGGAGACCATCGACATCTTCAAGGGATCGCCGGATGCCCGCGACATCGCGGCCGGCACCGTCGTGTTCACCCAGGGCGACGAGGCCGACGTGATGTATGCGGTCGTCGAGGGCGAACTGGGGATCGAGGTCAACGGCAAGCCGGTCGGCACGGTGGGGCCCGGGCAGGTCGTGGGCGAGATGGCCCTGATCGATCGCCACGGGAAGCCGCGCACGGCGACGGTGTCGGCCACCGTCGACAGCAGGATCGTCGCCGTCGACGAGGACGAGTTCCTCCGGCTCGTGCACCGGGTGCCGTTCTTCGCGCTCCAGCTGCTCCGTATCGTCTCCGAGCGCCTCCGGCGCACCAACGAGCTCCTCTGATTTGATCAAGGGTCACGCGACCCGCCCCTTTGATATGATCATGGGGTTTGGGTCATCCCCCCCGGAGGAGTCGCCATGGACGCGGAAGCCATCGTTCGCAAGTACCTCGACTACCTCGAGGACCCATCGGTCATTCGTGACGATGAGACCATCGCCGAGACGAAGCGACGGGCCGCCGAGGCGACCGACAAGATCGAGCGGCTGAAACTCCTCAGCGAGGTCGAGCGCCTCGAGGACCCCACCGCCGACGACCTCCACGAGGCGTTCGTCGCCAGCGTGAAGGGGTGGGCCGAGCAGGAGGACGTCACCGCGGGCTCGCTCATCAAGTTGGGCGTGCCGCCGGGCGTCCTCAGGGAGGCCGGCTTCGACCTCGGTGGACCCGCCCCGAAGCAGCCCCGGAGCACCCGCCGCCCGAGCCGACGGGGGCCGGGGGTCAGCGTCGAGGCGGTGCGCGCCGCGGTGCCCGCCGACGGGACCTTCACGACCAAGGACCTCCGCGAGGCGTCGGGGGCCAGTCCCGGCACCGTCCGCAAGGCAATGGCGACGATGCTCGACGCCGGGGAGATCGTCGACCGCGGCCTCCATCCCGCCTGGGACGGCCCCGGCCGGGTGCCGACCCTCTACGAGAAGGCCTGATCCCGGGTCACCTCGCCCGCCAGGACCTGGCGGGCGAGTTCGACGTCCGCCCGGACGTCGGCCATCTTGGAGCCGTCGCGCAGCACGGCGGCCGGGTGGAACGTCGGGATCAACATGCCGCGCCACCACGGGTAGATCCTGCCGCGGAGGCGGGTGATCCCGGTCTCGGTGCGCAGGAGGAGTCTGGTGGCGAAGTTGCCGAGCGTCATGACGACCTCGGGCGAGATCAGGTCGATCTGGGATCTCAGGTACCCCTTGCAGGCGTCGATCTCGGCAGGTCGCGGATCCCGGTTGCCCGGCGGGCGGCACTTGAGGACGTTGGCGATGTAGACGTCGTCGCGGGTGAGGCCGATCTCGCCGATGAGGGTCGTGAGCAGCTTGCCGGCCCGCCCCACGAACGGCTCCCCGGCGAGGTCCTCGTCCCGGCCCGGTGCCTCGCCGACGAACATCAGCCTGGCCTCGGGGTCGCCCACGCCGAAGACGACGTTCGTGCGGGTCTCCGCCAACTCGCAGTCGGTGCACGTGGCGGCTCGCTCGCCGAGCAGGCGGAGCTCGGTCACGGACTCCATCGGCGGCGAGCCTAGGGGAGGGGTCCCTCGCCGCCCATCCCCACCAACTCGCCGGTCTGGACCGCCCACAGGTCGGCATAGACGCCACCGGTGGCCACCAACTCGTCGTGGGTGCCCTCCTCGGTGACCCGGCCCCCGTCGACCACGTAGATGCGGTCGGCGTTGCGGATCGTCGAGAGTCGATGGGCGATCACGATCGTGGTGCGATCGGCCGTGATCCGCCCGAGCGACCGCTGGATCGCCGCCTCGGTCTCGTTGTCGACCGCCGAGGTCGCCTCGTCGAGGACCAGGACCTCGGGGTCGGCGAGGATCGCCCGGGCGATGGAGATCCGCTGGCGTTGGCCGCCCGACAGCTTCTGGCCCCGCTCGCCGACCAGCGTGTCGTAGCCGTTCGAGAGGCCCGTGATGAAGTCGTGCGCCTCGGCGATGCGGGCCGCCGCTTCGACCTGCTCGGGTGTGGCGTCGGGGCGGCCGTAGGCGATGTTCTCCGCGACGCTGCCCTGGAAGAGGAACACGTCCTGGCTGACCAGCCCGAGATGGGACCGCAGGTGGTCGAGCGGGAGGTCGGAGATCGGGACGCCGTCGAGTGTGATGCGGCCCCCAGATGGGTCGTACAGGCGCAGCAGGAGCTTGACGATGGTCGACTTGCCCGACCCGGTGGGGCCGACGATGGCGATCTCGTCGCCGGCCCGTGCCGTGATGTCGATGCCGTGGAGCACCTCGGGGCCGTCGCCGTAGGCGAAGCGCACCCCGTGGAAACCGACGTCGCCCGCCACCTCGTCGAGTCGGGTGGAGCCGCCGACGATCCGGGGGCGGGCGTCGACCAGGTCGAGGGCCCGGTTGGTCGACGCCATGGCCCGTTGGTAGAGGTCCATCGTCTCCCCGAGGCGGGTGAGCGGCCACAGCAGCCGCTGGACGAGGTACATCATCATGGCGTAGGTACCGGGCGAGATCGCCCCGTCGAGGGCCCGGAGGCCACCGAGGGCCAAGGTGGCCAGGAAGCCCACGAGGATGGCGATGCGGATGAGCGGCGTGAACGCCGACGACCAGCGGATGGCCGCCTCGTTGGCGGTCCGGTAGTCCTCGCTCACCTGCTCGAGCCGGGCTGCTTCGCGCCGTTCGCCGGTGAAGGCCTTGATGATCGTGATGCCCCCGAGGTTGTTGGCAAGCAGCGCCGAGACGTCCGACGCCCGCTCCCGGACGGTGGCGTACAGCGGTTCCAGTCGCCGCTGGAACCGGAACGATCCCCAGAGGATGAGCGGAATCGGCAGGAACGCCACCCACGCCACCGAGGGATCGATGATGAGGAACCCGCCGCCGATGACCAGCACGGTCGTGGCGAGTTGCAGGAGCTCGTTGGCGCCGACGTCGAGGAACCGCTCCAGTTGGTTGACGTCGTCGTTGAGCACGGTCATGAGGTCGCCCGAGGCGCGATCCTCGAAATACGCCTGGTCGAGCTGCTGGAGGCTGGCGTAGGCGTCCTGGCGGAGGTCGTGCTGGACGGTCTGGGCGAGCGTGCGCCACCCGACCTTGAAGGCGTACTCGAATGCCGACTCGAGACCCCAGATGATCGCGCTGATCACCACGAGGGCGACGAGTTGCTGGCGCGAGGTGTCGAAGCCGAATGTGGAGAGCCAGCGCGACATGAGCCCCGAGTCCCCGGCGATCACGACGTCGATGGCCGCCCCGATGAGGAACGGCGGCGCCAGGTCGAACAGCTTGTTGAGGACCGACCAGATCGTGGCGGTCCGCATCCGCCCGCGGTGGGGGGAGGCGTAGTCGACGAGCCGACGGAGCGGGTGGGGTCGGGGATCGGACGGCATCGGGGCGAGGGTAGGGGTCTCGTCCGGGATGGCAGAGCGGCGAACGCCTTCCTAGTCTCCGCCCCGGCCGGCCGAGTGGTCGGCCGTCATGGACTTCGTGGAGGAAGATTCGATGCGTACCTATCGATGGCTGGCCCTCGTTGCCGCCCTCGCCCTCGTCCTCGCCGCCTGCGGTGGCGACGACACCGACGACACCGAGGCTGGTGAGACGACGACGACGGTGGCGGAGGAGACGTCGACGACCGAGGGTGAGGAGACGACGACGACCGAGGGTGAGGAGACGACGACGACCGAGGCGGCTG
>JBFLKR010000050.1:0-14724 GCA_040883295.1 Acidimicrobiia bacterium | reverse complement strand
TACGACCCCCAGGACGCCCTTCGCGGCTACATCGAGGTCCCCGATCGGCGCGGCGACCGCCACGCCTTCCCGGTCGTGTCCATCAGCCTCGGGGTCGCCACCAACGAACGGCGGGCCCTGAGCTCGTCCATCGAGGCCAGCCAGGTGGCGGCCGAGATGAAGGAGTTCGCCAAGGCCATCCCCGGCTCCACCGTCCAGGTCGATCGCCGAACGGACTGACCGATGGCCCTCGACGCCGCCGACATCGGCGCCCTCATGCGTCGCGCCGCTGCCCTCGCCGCCGGCCACCGCACCCACCCCAACCCCACCGTCGGCTGCCTCGTCGTCGACCGTCACGGCGAGGTCGTGGGGGAGGGCCACCACCCCGGGCCGGGCCGCCCGCATGCCGAGGTGATGGCGTTGGCGGAGGCAGGGCCCGCGGCCCGAGGCGGGACGGCGATCGTCACCCTGGAGCCCTGCGTGCACCACGGGCGCACGCCCCCCTGTGCGGACGCCCTCGTGGCGGCCGGGGTCACCCGGGTCGTGGTCGGCGCCATCGACCCCGATCCCCGGGTCTCCGGTGCCGGGATCGAACGACTGGCCGCAGCAGGTGTCGAGGTCCGATCCGGGGTCCTCTCCGACGAGGTGGAGGCCCTCGACCCGGCCTACTTCCATCATCGCCGCACCGGCCGACCGCGGGTGACGCTGAAACTGGCCATGACCCTCGACGGCGCCATCGCCGCCGCCGACGGCAGCTCGCGCTGGATCACCGGTCCCGAGGCCCGCGAGGACGTTCATCGGCTGCGGGCTTCGGTGGATGGCGTCGTCGTCGGCGCCGGCACGGTGCGGGCGGACGACCCGTCCCTCGACGTCCGTCTGCCCGGATACGACGGGCCGCAGCCCCGTCCGGTGGTGGTCGCCGGCACCGAGCCCCTTCCCGAGGAGGCCCGACTCGCCGAACGGGCCCTCGTCGTCGCCACGTCGTCGGTACCCGGGTGGGAGACCCTGGTGGTGCCCGGCCCGGGCGGCCGCCCCGATCTCGCCGAGGCCCTGTCGGCGCTCGGGGACCACGGACTGCTGGACCTGTTGGTGGAGGGGGGAGCGACGCTCGCCGGGTCGCTGTGGCGGGCCGGTCTGGTCGATCGAGGATTCGTGTACGTGGGTGCCCGGGTGGGTGGCGGGCGCGGCCGGCCGGCCATGGAGGGACCGTTCGCCACCATCGAGGCGGCGTCGACCGTGCAGATCACCGAGAGCCGTACCATCGGGCCCGACGTCCGCATCGCCTTCGAGAGGACCTGATGTTCACCGGCATCGTGGAGACCATCGGCCTGGTGCGCGCCCTGGACGCCGACGCCGATCACGCCCGGGTGGCAATCGAGGCCCCGGAAGTGATGGACGGCGTCGAGATCGGCGACTCGATCGCCCTCGACGGCGCCTGCCTGACGGTCGTGGCCCGCGACGACGATGGCTTCGAGATCGAGGCCGTCACCGAGACGCTGCGTCGCACCGCCCTCGGCGGGTGGGCCGTGGGGACCGGGGTCAACGTGGAGCGGGCGATGCCCGCCACCGGCCGCTTCGACGGCCACATCGTCCAGGGCCACGTCGACGGGGTCGGCACCGTCGTCGGCATGCGCCCCGAGGGCGAGGGCCGACGGCTGACCGTTGGGCCCCCACCCGAACTGCTCCGCTACGTCGTCGAGAAGGGCTCGATCACCGTCGACGGCGTGTCGCTCACGGTGGCATCGGTCGGCGACGACGACTTCGACATCGCCCTCATTCCCCATACACTCGCCGTCACCACGCTCGGCCGCCGAGAGCCCGGCGACCGGGTCAATCTCGAGGTCGACGTCCTCGCCAAGTACGTGGAGCGCCTGCTGCAACCGTGAGACACGACACCGTCGCCGACGCCATCGAGGCCATCGCCGCCGGCGGGTTCGTCATCGTGACCGATGACGAACACCGCGAGGACGAGGGTGACCTCATCATCGCCGCGTCCGCCGTGACCACCGAGCAGATGGCGTTCATGATCCGCCACACCTCGGGCGTCATCTGCCTCGCCATGGAGGGCGATCGGCTCGACGACCTCGAGCTGCCACAGATGGTGCGCCAGAACACCGACGTCCGCCACACCGCCTTCACGGTGTCCGTCGACGTACGCGAAGGGATCTCGACCGGCATCTCGGCGGCCGACCGGACCCGCACGATCCGGGCCCTCATCGACCCCGCCACCGATCCCGACGACCTGGCCCGCCCCGGACACGTCTTCCCGCTGCGCTACGCCCCCGGCGGGGTGCTCAAGCGAGCCGGGCACACCGAGGCCGGCGTCGACCTCGCCAGGGAGGCCGGGCTGTACCCGGCCGGTGTGCTCGCCGAGCTCGTCAACGACGACGGCACCATGATGCGGGGCCGTGAGCTCGACGAGTTCGCCGAACGCCACGACCTGCCCATCATCACGATCGCCGAGCTCATCCGCCACAGGGTCGGACGAGAGACCCTGGTCGAGCGGATGGCCGAAGCCCGCATCCCCACCCGCTACGGCGCCTTCTCCGCCGTCGGCTACCGCTCCCTCGTCGACGGGCGCGAGCACGTGGCCCTGGTCCACGGCGACGTGGCGGGTGCCGAGAACGTGCTGGTCCGAGTCCACTCCGAGTGCCTCACCGGCGACGTCTTCGGGAGCCTCCGCTGCGACTGCGGGGTGCAACTGGACGAGGCCATCCATCGGGTCGGCGAGGCCGGCTCCGGGGTCGTGCTGTACATCCGTGGCCACGAGGGCCGGGGGATCGGCCTCATGCACAAACTCGCCGCCTACCAACTCCAGGACGACGGCCTCGACACCGTCGAGGCGAACGTCGCGCTGGGCTTCCCGCCCGACGCCCGCGACTATGGCGTCGGTGCCCAGATCCTGCGCGACCTCGGGCTCAGCACGATTCGCCTGCTGACCAACAACCCGGCCAAGCGGGCGGGCATCGAGGGCTACGGGCTCACCATTGCCGAGCGGGTGCCACTCGAGGTGGCCACCAACCCCGAGAACGCCGGCTACCTCGATGCGAAGCGAGCGAAGATGGGCCACCTCTTCGAGGCAGCGGAGTGACCGACGTCGACGGGAGCGGGTTGACGGTCGGCGTGGTGGTCGCCACCTTCAACGAGGGCGTCACCGCCCCGCTCGCCCAGGGCGCCATCGACCGGCTCCGGGAGCTGGGCATCGGAGAGCCGACCGTGGTCCGGGTGCCCGGCGCGCTGGAGCTGCCGGTGGTGGCCGCAGCCCTCGCCGCCGACCACGACGCCGTCGTGGCGGTCGGTGCCGTGATCGAGGGCGAGACCGACCACTACCACCATGTCGCCACCCAGGCATCCGCCGGGCTCATGCGGGTGTCGATCGACCACGGGATCCCGGTCGGCAACGCCCTGCTCACGGTTCGATTGGCTGCCCATGCCATCGACCGGAGCCGCCCGGGCCCGGGCAACAAGGGCGCCGAGGCGGCCGAGGCGGCGGTGGCCACCGCGGTCGTCCTGCGGGGGCTCCGGGGGTAGGCGGACGAACGGGCCCCGTGTACACTGGCGCCACAACCCACGAGACGAAGTGGAAGCCGGTCGCTTCCCACCCGGCCACCGCACCAGGTGCGCCGAGGTCGAACGAAACCACCGACCCCGTCCGGGGCCGGTACGACGTGAGAGCAGCGGCCCGCCGCTGCTCTGTTTCGTTCCCGGGCGATGGTCCGGGACCCCACCCATCCACGAGTACGGAGGTATCGAGATCGCAGAACCGCGTGTGAACGGGGGCATTCGGGCCAAGGAGGTCCGGGTGATCGCCCCCGACGGTGAGCAGATCGGCATCAAGTCGATCCAGGAAGCCATGTGGCTGGCCAACCAGTTGGAGTTGGACCTGGTCGAGGTGGCACCCGACGCCCGACCACCCGTCACCAAGATCATGGACTACGGCAAGTTCAAGTACGAGCAGTCGGTCCGTGATCGCGAGGCCCGCAAGAACCAGACCCGCACGGTCATCAAGGAGGTGCGCCTCCGGCCATCGACCGGAGAGCACGACTACCAGATGGTCCGCCGCCGGGCCGAGGACTTCCTCATGCACGGCGACAAGGTCAAGGTCACCATCCGGTTCCGGGGCCGGGAGAACGAGCGCCCCGAGCTCGGCCGAAACCTGGTCGACCGCCTCGTCTCGGAGATCGGCGACATCGTCACCGTGGAACAGTCCCCCCGCAAGGAGGGTCGCCAGATGCACGCCGTGCTCGCCCCCAACGCCGCCGCCATCAAGCGCCGCAAGGAGGAGGCCGAGGCCGATGAGGCCGAGGCCGACGAGTCCCAGCCGGTCGAGGCCGACGCCGACGAGGTCCGCGCCGACACGGGCGAGGCCGACGAGGCCCGGGCTGCGGACGATGCCTCCGACGATCTCGAGACCGCCCCCGCCGACGAAGAGGAATGACCATGCCGAAGCAGAAGACCCACAAGGGGACCGCCAAACGGTTCCGCCGGACCGGGAGCGGCAAGCTCGTCCGTCGGCAGTCCGGCCGGGGCCATCTCAAGCTCGCCAAGGGCAAGAACAGCTATCGCCGCCTCGCCGGTCGCACCGACGTGGCCAAGGCGGATGAGCCCCGTATCGAGAAGCTGCTGGGAGGCAACTGATGGCACGCGTCAAGCGCTCGGTCCACGCTCGCAAGAAGCATCGCAAGGTCCTCGACCGGGCCTCCGGCTACAAGGGGGCCCGCAGCCGTCGGTTCAAGACCGCCAACGAGCAGGTCATGAACGCGATGCAGGACTCCTACGACCACCGGCGAGCCCGCAAGGGCGACTTCCGGCGGCTCTGGATCACCCGCATCAATGCCGCTGCTCGCCAGCACGGCACCACGTACAGCCAGCTGATCGCCGGCCTCAAGGCCGCCGAGATCGAGATCGATCGCAAGATGCTGGCCGAGCTCGCCATCTCCGACCCCGATGCCTTCGGGCAACTGGTCGAGAAGGCCGGCACCGCCCGGTGACCATCGATGGGCCCGCCGATCGGCGGGCCCATCTCGTTGCATGACCGAGTCCATCACGTCGGTGCGGAACCCGTTGGTTCGGGAGGTGGTGGGCCTCCACTCGGCCCGTGGCCGCCGCGACGCCGACGCCGTCCTGGTGGAGGGCCCGACGGTGCTCGCCGAGGCGCTGGCCACCGGGCGCCGGCCGCGTCTCATCCTCACCACCGATCCCGAAGCTTGGGATGACGGTGCCGACCGGGTCGTCGCCGTCTCGCCGGCGGTGTTGGAGCGCGTGGCGACCACGGTGACCCCCCAGGACCCGGTGGCCGTGCTCGACCGTCCACTCGGGCACCCCACCAGCCCGCTCCGTCTCGTCGCCTGGCAGATCACCGACCCCGGCAACCTCGGCACGATCGTGCGCGGCGCGGCGGCCTTCGGCGCCGACCTCGTCGTCGGCGGTGTCGGCGCGGCGGATCCCTGGTCGCCCAAGGCCCTGCGCGCCGGTGCCGGGGCCCACTTCCGGATCTGTGTGGCCGAGGCCGACGACATCTCGGCTGCCATCGGTGATCGGCCGGCGGCGGCGCTGGTGGTCGACGGTGGCGTCGACCCCGGCCTCCTCGCCGACCGGCGACCCCTCTGCCTCGTCGTCGGCTCCGAGGCCCACGGGCTGCCGACCGAGGTGATCGACCGGTGCCAGGCCCGGGTGACGATCCCGATGCCGGGCGGCACCGAATCGCTCAACGCGGCCATGGCCGCCTCGATCGCGTTGTACGCGATGACGAGGGGGCACTGAGCAGGTGGGCAGGAGGGGGATTCCCCCGATGGGTGGATCTCCAGGTCGGACATGGCGATCGAGGGGGATCACCCGCCGCGCCGTGCCTATGCTGCCCGGCCCCATGGACACCCGCCTCGCCGACCTCCGCGACGCCGCGCCGGCCCGCATCGCCGCCGCATCGTCGCTCGACGATCTCCACGAGGTCGAGCTGGCCGTGGTCGGTCGTGCGTCCCCGATCGCCGAGATCCGACGGGGCCTCGGCGACCTGCCGCCCGAGCAGCGCCCGGAGGTTGGCCGGGCGGTCAAGGAGGTCGCCGACGAGCTCGCGGCGCTCGTGGCCCGGCGACGGGCCGAGTTGGAGGAGGAGGCGGAGGCAGCGCTCCTCGAGGCCGACCGGGCCGACCTCACGCTGCCGGTCGCCGAGCAGGTCATCGGCACCCACCACCTCGTCACCTCGACGATGGCCGAGATCGTCGACATCTTCGTCGGCCTCGGGTACCGGGTCGCCGAGGGACCCGAGGTCGAGACCGGTTGGTACAACTTCGACGCCCTCAACACCCCGGTCGACCACCCGGCACGCTTCGAGTCCGACACCCTCTACGTCGCCCACGGCGATCCCAGCGACGAGATGCTCCTTCGGACCCAGACGAGCCCGATGCAGGTCCGCCACATGCAACACCACGAACCGCCCGTCTACGTCGTCGTGCCCGGGAAGGTGTTCCGCAACGAGGCGCTCGACCCCACCCACTCGCCGGTGTTCCACCAGATCGAGGGGCTGGCCGTCGACGAGCACATCACCATGGGCGACCTGAAGGGCACGCTCGGCCACTTCGCCCGCTCCTTCTTCGGGGCCGACACCCGGACGCGCTTCCGCCCCCACTTCTTCCCGTTCACCGAGCCGTTGGCCGAGATGGATGTCTCCTGCTTCGCCTGCGACGGCTCGGGATGCCGGGTCTGTGGCGGCAACGGATGGATCGAGATCCTCGGCTGTGGGATGGTCGACCCGGCCGTCTTCGAGGGCGTGGGCTACGACCCCGGCGTCGTCACCGGGTTCGCGTTCGGCATGGGCGTCGAGCGGATGGCGATGGTGCGCCACGGCATCCACCACATCCGCCACTTCTGGGAGAACGACCTCCGAGTGCTGGGGCAGTTCCGATGAGGGTGCCCCTCAACTGGCTCGCCGACTACGTCGACCTCCCGGTGACCGACCCCATCGCCCTGGCCAGGATCCTCGACGACCTCGGCCACGAGGTCGACGGCGTCGAGGTCCTCGAGCGCACCTTCGAGGGCGTGGTGGTCGGTCGCGTGGAGACCGTCGACGCCCACCCGGACGCCGACAGGATCCGACTCACCACGGTGGACACCGGAGACGGCCCGACCGAGGTGGTGTGCGGGGCGTGGAATTTCGAAGCCGGAGCCATCGTGCCGGTCGCCCGGCCCGGCGCCACCCTCGACCGGGGGTCGTTCGAGATCACCGAGCGGGCGATCCGTGGCGTGACGTCCCACGGGATGATCTGCTCGGCCGCCGAGCTCGGTCTGGGCGACGACGCCGAGGGGATCCTCGTGCTCGACGACGCCTTCGAGGTGGGCCGCGACTTCGCCGACTACGTCGCCCTCCCGGACGCGATCATCGACCTCGCCATCACCCCGAACCGCCCCGACGCCATGGCGATGATCGGCATCGCCCGCGAGCTCGCCGCCCATTTCGGGGTCGAGTGGCGCCTGCCACCGGTGACCGAACGGGACGGCGCCGGGCCCTCGGACCTCGGGATCCGCGTCGAGGACCCTCGCTGTCCCCGCTTCACCGGCCGGGAGGTCCGTGGCGTCCGGATGGGGCCGTCACCGCTCTGGATGCAGCTTCGTCTCGCCCGGGCCGGCCAGCGCCCCATCTCGAACGTCGTCGACGTGTCGAACTACGTCATGCTCGAACTCGGCCAGCCCACCCATGCCTTCGATCTCGAGCAGGTGGCCGAGGACACGATCGTGGTCCGGGCGGCGACGGCGGGCGAGACCCTCACGACCCTCGACGGGGTGACCCGGGAACTGGACTCCGACGACCTCGTGGTCGCCGATCCCGAACGGGCCCTGTCGCTGGCCGGGACGATGGGCGGCGAGGAGAGTGAGGTCTCGGACGGGACGAGCCGGGTGCTCGTCGAGGTGGCGTCGTGGGATGCCCCGACGATCCTCCACATGAGCCACCGCCACGGCCTCCGGTCGGAGGCCTCGTCCCGATTCGAGCGGGGCGTCGACCCCGAGATGCCGCCGCTCGCCAATCACCGGATGGTCGACCTGCTCGTCGACCTGGCGGGTGGCACGCCGATGGGCGACCTCGTCGACGCCCATCCCCGGCCTCATGAACCGGTGACGGTCGACCTCCCGCTCTCGCTCGTGGAGCGGACCCTCGGCGTGGCCATGCCGGCCGCCGAGGTGACCGGCTTCCTCGAGCCACTGGGGATCGTCGTCGAGGCCCGGGACGAGGCCCTCTCGGTCACGGCCCCGTCGTGGCGCCCCGACCTCACCCGAGCGATCGACCACGTCGAGGAGATCGCCCGCCTGCGGGGCTACGCCAGTTTCGAGCCGTCCATCCCCGCCGGCCCCGGCGGTGGCCTGTCGGCGACCCAGGCGCGCGAGCGCCTCCTGCGGGACGTGCTCACCGGGCTCGGGCTCTCGGAGGCGCTCACGTTCTCGTTCCACGGTCCTCGGGCGCTCGCCGACCTCGGACTGGGTCCGGACGATCCCCGGCGCAACGCGATCGAGGTGCGCAACCCCCTGCGGGAGGAGGAGCGCCTGCTCAGGACCACGCTCCTGCCCGGTCTGCTCGATGCCGCCCGATTCAACGTCAACCACGGGCTGTCCGACGTCGCCCTCTTCGAGATCGGTCGAGTGTTCTCGGCCGACGACTCCCCGGAGTACGGGACGATCCCCGACCAGCCGACCCACCTCGGGCTCGTGCTGGTGGGCTCACTGGGTGCCGGCGGGGTCGACGGCCCGCGTCGCGCGGTCGATGCGCACAGCGGGATCGGCATCATCCGCCCGCTCGTCGCCGCCCTCGGCCACGGTGAGCTGGAGATCGAGTCGTTCGACCACCGGCCGCTCCATCCGGGCCGAGGCGCCGTGGTCCGCCTCCCCGACGGAACCGAACTGGGCACCGTCGGGGAGCTCCATCCACGGGTCGCCCGAGCATGGGACCTGCCGGGGCGGGTGGTCGTCGCCGAACTCGCCCTCGAGCCCCTCGTGGCACCCCCGGCCCTGTGGCAGTTCGACGAGCCGAGCCTGCTCCCGCACGTGGACTTCGACCTGGCCTTCGTGCTGCCCGACGCCATCACGACGGCGGCCGTGCTCGCCGCCGCCCGCGACGCTTCCGGAGACCTCCTCGAGGGCCTCGAACCCTTCGACACCTACCGCGGGACGGGGGTGCCCGACGGCCACCGGTCGCTGGCGATCCGGTTGCGTTTGCGACCCGACGATCGGACGCTCACCAACGAGGAGGCCGGGGAGGTCCGCCAGGCGGTCATCGACGCGGTTGCCGGCCTCGGCGGTACGCTCAGGGGGGTGGCATGACCGACTTCCTCCGCGTCCGCGACCTCGCAGATCGACTCCCCGACCTCGTCGAAGTGGCTCATCGGGCGAAGGCCGATCGCAACTTCGGCCTGGGCCACCTGGCCGGTCGCCAGATCGGCCTGTTCTTCGAGCTGCCCTCGACCCGGACCCGGGTCTCCACCGAGGTGGCGGTGCGCCGGTTGGGTGGCGACCCGGTCGTGCTGAGTGGGTCCGGCCTCGGCGTGGGCACTCGGGAGCCCGCCAACGACGTCGCCCGGGTGCTCGATCGACTGCTCGACGGTCTCGCCGCCCGGGTGACCGATCACCGGACCCTCGAACAGCTCGCCCGCCACGGCGACATCCCCGTGATCAACCTCCTGTCCGACCTCGAGCATCCCTGCCAGGCGGTGGCGGACGTGGCGACGATCGCCGAGCACCGGCCGGTCGCCGACTCCGTGGTGGCCTACGTGGGGGACGCCAACAACGTGGCGACCAGCCTCGCCTGGGCGGTCGTGGCGCTCGGGGGTGAGATGCGCATCGCCTCGCCGCCCGGCTACGGGCCCGACCCGCGCGAGCTCCCCGACGGGGTCATCGTGCTCGAGGACGCCGACGAGGCGGTATCCGGCGCCACGGCCGTCTACACCGACGTCTGGACGTCGATGGGCCAGGAGAAGGAACGGTCCGATCGGCTGGAGGCGTTCGAGGGGTGGACCATCGACCTGGCCCGCTTCCGGCTCGCCCACGACGACGCCATCTTCCTGCACTGCCTGCCCGCCCATCGGGGCGAGGAGGTGGCCACCGAGGTCATCGAGCACCCCCGCTCGGTGGTCTTCGACCAGGCCGAGTACCGCCTCCACTCGTTCACGGCGCTGCTCCTGGAGCTGCTGTGACTATTGGTAGCTGACGAACCAGACCGTGGGCTCGACGGCCAGCACCTGTTCGGGGGTGGCCGTCGGGCTGTCCTCGTCGTAGAAGTTCTTCCAGCCCCAGCGGTACGGCGCACCCTCGGTGCCTTCGGTGAGGGCTGCCCAGGTGTCGTACTTCGATTCGAGGGGCCCCTGGCCGTCCATCTGGATCAGGCCGGCCAGTTCCGGCGGGATGACGATGTCCTCCCGCCCCTCGATCATCGAGAAGAGGAACTGGTGCACGATGAACAGCTTCTGGGGGAGCCCGTTCTCCCGCACGAGGTCGGCGAGCCAGTTCGCGGTGGCGTTGACCTCGGCGATGCCGACGGAGCCCACCTGCTCGAGGTGGACCTCGTCGGGGGCGAGGCGCCACTCCGGGTCGAGGGCCAGGCCGACGTGGGGCTCCAGCAGCAGTGACTCGTACCGCCGGGCCTGGGAGAGGAAGTCGGTGCGTCCGGGTTGCAGGTCGAGGACGACGTAGATGTCGTTCTCCCGGGCGTAGTCGACCCATCCCTGCAGGGTCTCGATCCGCATCTCGGCGGAGTAGTCACCGTCCGGCCCGGGATCGCCGGCCGCCACCGTGGCGATGATCTCGAAGGTGGGCACGACCGGCAGCCCGTCCGCGTCGTAGCCCTGCACCATCTCGGCCAGGCGTTCGGCGGTCTCCGCCCAGCCCTCCGGGCCTTGCTCGCCGAGCACGCCGAGCCGTGGGGTGTTGGGGTTGCCGTAGGCGGCCACGTAGCGGCGCCCGGGCTCGAAGACCAGCACACCGCCGCCGGGCAGCTCGGCCGCCGTCAGCAGGGTCCGGGTCTGCCAGCCCTGGTCGTCGCCGAAGTCCCCGATGAGCGAGACGATCCCGGCATCGGTGGCGGCCTCCCGCACGTCGAGGCTGCGGCGGGGGTCATCGCCGTCGACGAGGGCCACGAGCGCCCCGGTGGCGTCTGCTGCGGCGAGGGAGGCCATGGCCACGTCGGCCCGATCCGTGGTGGCCACCCACATCGGCGCCTCCGGCTGGAGCGGTGGCTTCTGGGCACCGGCGGTGCCGGGCCCGAGGACGACCGGCCGGTCCTCGGCGATCGCCGTCCTCACGGCCGCAAAGGCAGCTGCCGGGTCGGCGGGGATCCCGATGGGGGGCCGGTCTGGGTCCGAGACGCCGGCGAGGATGCGGGCCTCGAGGTCGGCCACCTCGTCGGCAAGCCGCAGGTTCCACGACTCGGCCACGTCACCCGCCAACGCCCCGGCAAGGTCACTGCTGCCCACGACGAGCAGGTCGTCGGCGCCGAGTCGATCGAGCTCCGCTCGGATCGCGGCCGGCACCTCGGGGCCGGAGGCGAGCAACGGCAGCGCCTCCTGGGCGGCGAGGCGGGCTCCGAAGGCGAGGGCGATCGGATCGTCGGCGTCGGCCACCACGGCGGCGGAGGCACAGGGGAAGACGGCCGCACTGCGGGCCACCGAGACGGCCACGGCGTCGCCGCTCACGTCACCGGAGACGGCCGCCACGGGCTCGCAGCCCGCTCCGGCCGACCCGGTGCTGAACGTCCGGTCGTAGAGCAGGAACGCCGCGAAGCCCACACCGACGATGAGGGCGAAGAGAACCACGGTGCGCAGGAAGCGTCCCATGCGATGAAGAACGGTACCGGTCCGACGGGCTCTATGCACGGTTCGGCCAGCATGGGGACATGGCCCAGATCGACCTCACCGGCCCAGTCACCGACGTCGCCCATCGCCTGGTGGGAGCATGGCTGTGGAGTGCGGTGGGCGGAGAGGTCACGGTGGTCAAGTTGACCGAGGTCGAGGCCTACGGCGGAGCGGACGACCCCGCCTCCCATGCCCATCGAGGTCGCACCGAGCGCAACGCCTCCATGTTCGCGACCGCCGGCACGCTCTACACGTATCGCTCCTATGGCATCCACACGTGCGCCAACGTGGCGACCGGTGCCCCGGGAGAGGGATCGGCGGTCCTGTTCCGGGCTGGTGAGCCCGTGTCCGGGACCGACGTGATGGCCCGACGGCGGGGCCGCGTCGACCACCTCGCCGACGGTCCCGGCAAGCTCTGTCAAGCGCTCGGGATCGGCCTCGGCCACGACGGCGTCGACCTGCTGGATCCCGACAGCCCCATCCGCCTGCTGGCGGGCGATTCGCCGATTGCCGTGGAGGCGACCCCGAGGATCGGCATCTCGAAGGCGACGCATCGACGCTGGCGCTTCATCGCCCACAACCCATAGGGGACAGGTGATCACTCCGTGCGCAGACCCACCGGTGCCCGTCTGAGGTACCGCAGCACCGAGGTACCGGCGTCCTAGGGATTCACCCAGATCGTGACGGTGCCCGTCAGGGGCGCCCGCGGATTCGGTTCCTGGGCCCAGACCGTGCCGGTGTGCTCGGCGGCGGCCGCCGGGTCCGCCTCGGCTTCGACGACGGTGACGATCTCGACGCCGAGGCCGGCCAGACGTCGCTCCGCCTCGTCCTGCGGGAAGCCGAGCAGGCTCGGCACCACGGAACCCGGCTCATGGGCGTCGACCTTGATGGTGACGGCGGAGCCGGCCTGGGCGGGGCTCCCCGGCTCGGGGATCTGGTCCCAGACGCGATCCGATGGGGTCCCGTCGAGCGGCTCCCACAGGGTCACGACGCTGAAGCCAGCGCCCTGCAGCGTCGCCACCGCGTCCTCGATACCGGCGCCGAGCGCTGACGGGACCTCGAGGGACCCGGCGGCCACGACGCTGTTGGGGTTGTGGATCGGGCAGACCACGGTCGGGGCCTGCTCGACGGCGATCTCCAGCGTCAGCACGTGCTCGCGGGGACACAGCGGCCCGGCCAGGTAGCCGGTACTCGTGTCGACCTCGACCCGGACCGTGGAGCCCGGTTCGATCGACGCCAGGGCGCCGAACGGGGCATCGGCGAGCGCCGCCGGCATGAGGGCCGCCCAGATCTCGGCGGGCCAGGTGCCACCGGTCACGGGGAACTCGGTCGTGGGTGGCTCCATCGACACCTGGCCCTCGGGGTACCCGACCCAGACCGCCGCGGCCAGCTCGGGTGTGAAGCCGACGAACCAGGCGTCGTTGTGGTTCTGGGTGGTGCCGGTCTTGCCGGCCACCGGTCGACCGATCTGGGCCCGGACCCCGGTCCCGGCTCGCACCACCTCGGTCAGGGCCGCCGTCACCTCCCGGGCGACCGCGGCGTCGAGGGCTTCGGTCACCACCGGGACCCGGCGCCACACCTCGACACCGTCGCGGGTCTCGATCGACGTCACCAGGCTGGGGGAGAGGTGGAGGCCGTCGAAGGCAAAGGTCCCGTAGGCGGAGGCCATCTCCAGGACGGTGACCTCCTGGGCACCGAGCACCACCGAGTGGAACGGATCCAGCTCGGAGGTGATCCCGGCGGCATGAGCCACCTCGACCACCTCCTCGGGCCCGACCGCGTCGACGAGCTCGGCGTAGACCTTGTTGACCGAGAAGCGGGTGGCGTCGAGCAGGGTCAGGTCGGGGAAGGCCTGGTTCTCGTAATTGGCCACCGTCCAGGGGCCGGCGTCGGTCTCGATGGTGATGCCGGCACCTCGGGCGAAGACCGAGTCGAGGGTGAACGACCCCTCGAGGGCGGCGGCCAGCGCGAACGGCTTGAACGCCGAGCCGGGCTGTCGGCGGCCCTGGGTGGCGAGGTTGAACCGGGCGACCGGGTCGTCCTCGTCGTAGAAGTCCCTGCCGCCGACGAGCGCCTTGACCTCCCCGGTGGACGGTTCGATCACGGCCACCGCGCCGCTGGGTCCGTCCTCGGGGAGCACTGCGGCGACGGCGGCCTGGGCCGCCTCCTGGATCGCCGGGTCGAGGGTCGTGCGGATGGTGAGGCCCCCTCGGAACACGGCGTTGTACCGGTCGGTGGGGGTGGCCCCGAGCGACTCGTCGTCGAGCAGGGCCTGCTTGACGACCTCGGTGAAGTAGGGGTACCGGTCGACGAGCGGCGGCGCCTGCTCGATGAGTCGGAGGGGCTCGGCGTCGGCCTCCGCCGCCTGGTCGGGGGTGAGCGCGCCGATTCGGGTCATCTGCTCGAGGACGACCCGGCGACGCCCGAGGGCGGCGTCCTCGTCGGCGAAGGGGTTCCACGTCGACGGATTCTTGATGAGCCCCGCCAGCATGGCGGCCTCGCCGACCGTGAGGTTGGCGACCTGCTTCCCGAAGTAGTGGGCCGCGGCCGACCCGACCCCGTAGGCACCGTCGCCGAGGTAGATGGTGTTGACGTACCGGGTGAGGATCTCCTCCTTGGTGAGTCCCTCCTCGAGCCGCACCGCCAACTGGGCCTCCTCGATCTTCCGCTCGAGCGACACCTCGGGGGTGAGGACGACGTTCTTGATGTACTGCTGGGTGATCGTCGACCCGCCCTGGGTGATGCTCTCCGCCTCGGCGTTGGCGACCAGCGCCCGGGCGATGGCCCGCAGGTCGACGCCGGGGTGATCCCAGAAACGCTCGTCCTCGATCGCGACGACGGCGTCGACGAGGTGACGCGGCAGGTCGTCGTACTCGACCACGACCCGATCCTCCTCGGCGTGCCACTCGGCGATGAC
>JBFLKR010000049.1:0-8604 GCA_040883295.1 Acidimicrobiia bacterium | reverse complement strand
CAGCTGCCGTACTTCCGGACGGTGGTCGGGCGGGCGCTCAAGCAGCTTCCGGTGCGCTGGACGGCCGGCTGATGGCGGGTCTGCGGATCGAGGTCGACCACGACCTCTGCGTGGGCAGCCAGATCTGCGTCCTGACGGCGCCCGGCACCTTCCAGTTGGACGAGAAGGGCCAGTCGGTGGTGCTCGACGCCGACGGCGACGCCCGGGAGGTGATCATCGACGGCGCCGAGGGCTGCCCGGTCGAGGCGATCACGGTCTACGACGAGTCGGGGGAGCGAATCGCGCCCTGACGGTGATGCTCAGTCGGCTCGGGCCTCGCGGATCAATGCGTACAGGTCGCGGTTCCATGGGGCGTGGACGTCGGGGGCGAGGTGGTTCGCCTGGCGGGGTGGGATCTCGACGCCCGCGTCGCGCGCCGCGGCATTGAGGTCGTGCAGGTGGTCAGGCCAACCGTCGGGCCAGGGATCGACGAGGGACTGCAGCATCTGCAAGTCCCAGTCCCAGTACGAGGCGTAGACGTCGGTGGCGTCGTCGCCCAGGCCGAACCATTCGGCGAAGCGCTCCATCGTCGGGATCCATGCCCAGAACTCGTCGACGTCACCGCAGAACGCCACCACGTCGGCCGCCATCTCGCTCGACGTCGACCGGGGATCGTCGGGTGAGATGTAGCGCCAGACCCCGGCGGTGAAATCATTGGACGAGTCGATGTCGGCGTCGGCGGAGATCGCATGCCAGGCCCGGCCCGCCTCGTCGGCGAGACCGATCCACATGAGTTCGGCCCGGCCGGACCACGGGGTCGCGGTCCACTCGGTGTCGACGAAGATCCGACGAGTCATCGCCGGATCGTAGGGTGACCGACGATCCGGATACCGGGGGTTTCCGGGCGGTCGTGTCCGGCGTAGCCTCCCCCGTGGGAGGTGCCGACATGACGCGACGGACGCTGCTGTGGGCGGGGCTGCTAGTGGTACTGCTGCTCGTGCTCTCGGGCTGTGCGGCGGGCTCGGAAACGTTCTCGGCCGATGACCCCGCCGGGTTCATCGCCGGGTTCTGGCACGGGTTGATCGCCCCGATCGCCCTGATCGTCCGGATCTTCAACCGGGACGTGCTCATCTACGAGATCGACAACATCGGGATCTGGTACGACGTCGGCTTCGTGCTGGCGATCGTGTCGTTCGGCGGCGGTGGCGCCGCCTCCCGGGGCCGCTGACCAGGCAACCCCCACCACGCGCCGAACCCCCAGGGCAACCCAGGGTTGCTGTGGGGGTTCGGTTCGTGAAGCCTGGGCCGATGAGGGCGTCAGGCACCCTCACCAACCCTGGGTTGTGGGCGGGTCAGCGGCTCTCGAGGGCCTCGATGAGCTTGGGGACCACCTGGTGGACGTCGCCGACGATGCCGAGGTCGGCCACCGAGAAGATCGGCGCCTCCTCGTCCTTGTTGATGGCGATGATCGTTCCGGCGTCCTTCATCCCGACGAGGTGCTGCATCGCCCCCGAGATGCCGAGGGCGATGTAGATGTCGGGCTTGACGGTCTTGCCGGTCTGGCCCACCTGCTTGGCGTAGGGCACCCAGCCCGCATCGACGATCGCCCGGGTGGCCCCGGTGGCGCCGCCGAGCTGGGAGGCAAGGCGCTCGACGAGCTCGAACTTCTCGGCGTCGCCGAGCCCGCGCCCGCCGGCGACCACGATGGCCGCCTCCTCGAGCTTGGGGCCCTCGGCCGCCTCGACGTGGCGACCGGTGATCGACGCCGAGCCGGCATGACCGACCTCGGGCACCTCGAGGGTGCTCACCGTCGGTGTCGATGCCTCGCCGGCCTCGGCGGCGAACGCCTTGGGCCGGACCAGCACGATGCCGGCGTCGCCGGTGAACGTCGAACGGACCATCTTGGTGCCACCGAAGACCTCGTTGGTGACGGTCACCCCGCCGTCGAACGACAGGTCGGTGGCGTTGGCGAGGACGCTGCGGCCGGTGATCGCCGACAGGCGCCCGGCCACGTCGCGGCCGTCGTAGGTGGCTCCGGCGAGGATCAGGTCGGGCGACAGCTGGGCCGCGAGGTCGGCGACGGCCTTGGCGGCCGCAGCGGTCCCGAGCACGTCCTCGGCGATCGGGATGTGGTGGACCTCGCTGGCTCCGAAGGCGCCGAGCGTCGCCCACACCTCGTCGCCGCCGGTGCCGGCGTAGGCGACGTGGACGTCGCCCCGGTCGCGCACCTTGGTGAGGATCTCGAGACCCACCTGGGCGGGGGCGCCCGTGTTGGTCTCCTCGATGAAGACGAGTAGCGACATGATCAGAGCACCTTCTTCGCTTCGAGGACCGAGACGACCTGCAGGTGGGCCTCGCCCTCATCGACGACCTTCTCGCCGGCTTCGCGGGGCGGGGCGTCATCGACGGCCGTGACGGCCTGGCCGACGCCCGTGTCCACCCCGAGGTCGGCGGCGGTCACCGTCTCGACCGGCTTCTGCTTGGCCTGCATGATCCCCTTGAAGGTGGGGTAGCGGGGCTCCACCACGCCGGCCGTGACCGAGACGACCGCCGGGGTGGCGGCGGACACCTCGTCGTAGCCATAGGTGGTCTGGCGACGAATGCTCACGGTCGAGCCGTCGGTGTCGATCTTGGTGGCGTAGGTGAGCGACGGCAGGTCCAACAGCGCCGCCACCTGCTGGGGGACGACGCCGGAGTACCCGTCGGTCGACTCGGTGCCGGCGATGACCAGGTCGTACTCGCCGCGCCCGATGGCGGCGGCGAGGACCTGGGCGGTGGTGAGGGCGTCGGCGCCCTTCAGGTCGGCGTCGTCGACGAGCACCGCGTCGTCGGCGCCCATCGCCAGGGCCTGTCGGATCCCCTGCAGGTTGCCCGACGGGCCCATCGAGATCAGGGTCACCGAGCCCTCGTGGGCATCGGCGATCTGGAGGGCGACCTCGACCCCGTAGCGGTCGGTGTCGTCCAGTACCTGCTCGGCGGGCCGCTCGAGCCAGTGGGTGTCCGGGTCGAGCGAGTAGTCGGACGCCGGGTCGGGGATCTGCTTCACGCAGACGGCGACCTTCATCGGTCCTCCTCGGGTGGGTGAGTGGTGGGCCGAGCGTACTACCGCCGCCGAATCTTGAACGAACGCTCACAAGCAGACCCCCGACGCCGGGTTGTGAGCGTCGCCATCCGGACGAGCCGGGGTTGGGGGCGTCGGACCTGCCGCAGGCGGCGGGCCCGACGCCGATGGCCCGCAGATGGCGAGCGCGCCTCCGGTAGCGTGCCGATGTGAGCAGTGAGCGACGACTGGCCGGTGTTCTCGTGGCCGACGTCGTCGGCTACTCGGCGGCGATGGGACGCGACGAGGCGGGCACGCTCGCGCAGCTCTTCGAGATCCAATCAGGCGTCGTCGACCCGGCGATCGCCGCCGCCGGGGGGCGGGTCGTGAAGACGACGGGGGACGGGTTCCTCGCCGAGTTCCCGTCCGTCGTCGGTGCCGTCGATGCGGCGTTGGCCATCCAACGAGTCCTCGCCGACCGGCCCGCGGTCGGGGCGCCGATGGTGATGCGCATGGGCCTGCACCTCGCCGACGTGGTCGTCCGTGACGGCGACATCTTCGGTGATGGCGTCAACCTCGCAGCCCGGCTCGAACAAGCGGCCGACCCGGGTGGACTGCTCATCTCGGAGTCGGCGAGACAGGCGCTGGTGGGCGACCTCGCCGACGAGTTTCTGTCCGGTGGCGAACTCAGGCTCAAGAACATCGATCGTCCCGTGTCGGTGTGGCGCTGGACCGGTGCGACCGAACGCCCGCCGGAGGCTCCAGCGGTCACGGAGCGACCGAAGATCGCCGTGCTCCCGTTCGAGAACCTCTCAGGCGATCCCGACCAGGAACACCTGGCATCGGGCGTGGTCGAGGACCTGACGACCACGTTGTCGCGGTTCCACTGGTTCCGGGTCGTCGCCCGCCTGTCGAGTGAGGCCGCCGCAGCCGGCGCCGGGCATCGCGACCAGATCGCCGGCCTGCTCGGCGCCGACTACGTCGTGGTGGGAAGCGTTCGACGGGCGGGCGATCGCATTCGCATCGCGGCGCAGCTCGTCGACACCCGGACCAGCGACCACATCTGGGCCGATCGGTTCGACCGCTCCGTGGGCGACCTGTTCGAGCTGCAGGACGACATCGTGCGCTCGATCGTGGGGGCCCTGGTGCCCGGGCTCCTCGCGTCCTTCCAGCCTCGTCGGCGAACGTCGGTCTCGTCGTGGGAGCAGGCGATGCGTGGCTGGAGCCTCGCCTTCGACCAGGAGCGAGCCACGCTCGGCGAGGCCCGGGAGGCCTTCGAGGCAGCCCTGGACGACGACGCGTCCAACACGCTGGCGTTGTGCGGCCTCGCCTTCGTGCACAGCAATCCCTACTACCAGGTCGGGGTCGAGCGTGACGCCGAGGCGGCGCTCGTGTGGGCGAACCGAGCCCTGGACGCGGACGATGGCGACGCCTTCGCCTGGGCCCTCGCCGGGATCGCCACCTTCCACTCGTCGGATCTGCCGGGCGCCGAACGGCTCCTCACGAAGGCGCTGCAGCGCAATCCGAGCTTGGCCATCGCGCACGCCTATCTGGCCCGCATCGCGAGCTTTCGCCACGACGTCGACGCGGCGGAGCGGTGGGCGGCCAACGTCGTGGAGCTCAGCCCATCCGATCCATCCGTCCCCCTCGCCATCCTGTCCCGAGCCACGGCACGCTTTGGTGTGGGGGACTACGAGGCCGCCCTGGCCTCGGCAAACGAGGCCCTCCGCCTGGTGCCGTCGAATCCATCGGGCCTCCGGGTCAAGGCGGCGTCGCTCGAGATGCTCGGCCGCCACGACGAGGCCGCGGCCGTCATCGACAAGCTCCTCGGACTCGATCCGGTGCGCATGCCGTGGCTGCGGGCCGAGTTGACGCCATTCGAGGACCCGGGGGTGTGGGAGACCTACCTCGGTGCCCTGGAGCGGGCCGGGGTGCCCGCCACCTGACCGTCAGGCCAGGCGGTCGTGGATCAGCGGCGGCGGGTCGACCTCGTCGCCGAACGTCCACGCCGAAGGCAGCAGCTCCAGGCAGGCGGCGAGGCGGTCCTCGTCCCGCCACCGGACCGTGGCAATCGGATCACCGGCTTCGACGCGGTCGCCGACCTTGGCGTGGAGGGTGATCCCCACGCCGTGGTCGACGTCGTCCTCCTTTGTCGCCCGACCTGCCCCCAGCCGCACGGCCGAGACCCCCACCCGGCGGGCGTGGCAATCGGTCACGATGCCCGCCTCGGGCGCCTCGACCACGTGCTCGCCCGGCGCCGACGGCAGCAAGGAGGGGTCCTCGAGTACCGCCGGGTCGCCGCCCTGGGCCTCGATGACACCGGCGAAGAGGTCCAGCGCCTTGCCGGACGCCCGCGCCGCCTGCAGGCGCGCCTCGGCCTCGTCCGGGTCCCCGGTGACGCCGCCGAGCATGAGCATTTCCGCCCCGAGCGCCAGCGTGAGATCGACCACGTCGGGCGGTCCCTCGCCCCGGAGCACCGCGATCGACTCTGCCATCTCGTTGGCGTTGCCGATCTCGTTCCCGAGTGGCTGGGACATGTCGGTGACGAGGGCGGTGACCGGGGTGTCGTGGGTCCGGCCGACGCCGATCATCGTCAAGGCGAGCTCGCGAGCGGCGGCCGGATCGGGCAGGAAGGCCCCGTTGCCGACCTTGACGTCGAGCACGAGGCCGTCGAGGTCCTCGGCGAGCTTCTTGGACATGATCGACGAGGTGATGAGGGGGATCGCCGGCACCGTCCCGGTGGCGTCCCGGAGGGCATAGAGCCGCCGGTCGGCCGGCACCAGGCTGGACGACTGACCTGCCATCACCATGCCGTGGTCGCCGAGAACGGCGGCGAATCGCTCTCGGTCGAGCTGGACCGTGAAGCCGGGGATCGACTCGAGCTTGTCGAGCGTGCCGCCGGTGTGGCCGAGGCCTCGGCCCGACATCATCGGCACCGCCACCCCACAGGCCGCCACCAGCGGGGCCAGCGGCAGCGAGATCTTGTCGCCCACCCCGCCGGTGGAGTGCTTGTCCACCTTGGGACGATCGATTCCCGAGAGGTCCATGACGTCGCCCGAATGCAGCATCGCGTCGGTCCACGTCGCCAGCTCGTCGTCGGAGAGGCCCCGCCAGACGATCGCCATGAGGAGGGCGGCGACCTGGTAGTCGGGGATCCGCTCGGCGGTGTAGGCCTCGATGAGCGAGCGGATCTCGTCGTCGGTGAGGCGACCTCCGTCCCGCTTGCGCTCGATGAGTTCGACGACGTTCATCCGGGGCAGCGTACGCCCGGAGGCTACGCCGGGCGGTTCAGCACTGCTCGGAGGGCCGTCTCGAGGTCCGGGTGGAGGAACTCGTAGCCGGCGGCGACGAGCTTGGGCGGGGTGACCCGCTGGCTCTCGAAGACGAGCGTCTCGGCCAGTTCCGATCCCACCACGAGCTTGGGCCCGAAGGCGGGGATCGGAAGAAACGTGCCCTTGCCGAGCACCTCGGCGAGGGTCTGCACGAACTCGTCGTTGCGGGTGGGTTCGGGGGCGACCACGTTCACCGGCCCCTCGAGGCCCTCGGTGTCGACGGCGAAGAGCGTCGCCGCCACCTGGTCGGGCAGCGAGATCCACGACCACCACTGCTGGCCGTCGCCGAAGCGCCCGGCGAGGCCGAGGCGGGCGAGCGGGACCAGGCGCTGGAGGCTGCCCTCGCCGAAGAAGATGTTGGTGAGGCCGTAGTCGTCGACGGGGGAGAGAACCTGGCCGGTGCGAGGGTGCACCACTCGGAGCCCCGCCTCGCGGGCGGGGTCGGCGGCCGCCTCCCACGCGACCACGACATCGGGGAAGAAGCCGTCACCGGGGGGTGACTCCTCGGTGAGCACCTCCTCGCCTCGGTCCCCGTAGTACCCGATCGCCGACTGGCTGACGAGCACCTTCGGCGGGTCCTGGAGGCCGGCGAGGGTGTGGGCGAGCAGCGCGGTCCCGTCCACCCGGGAGTCGCGGATGACCTGCTTGTACTCCTCGGTCCAGCGCTTGGCACCGATGCCGGCGCCGGCGAGGTGGACGACGGCGTCGAGGCCCTCGAACCCGGCGGCGTCGATCGTGCCGTCGGCGGGGCTCCAGCCGATCTCGTCGGGGCCGGGGGAGGAGCGAACCACGCGCACGACTCGGTCCCCGCGAGCCTCGATGGCCTCGACGAGGGCGGTGCCGATCGTGCCGCTGCTGCCGGTGATGGCGATGTCCATGTCATCAACTGTACGGAACCGAAGGCGTTCCGGTTGTCCTGCCGCGCCCGGCCCGTCGACCCCTGCCGACGTCGTCTGCCCGGGCACTCGAGGCCGCCACCCGATTCCCGTCACACCCGGGGGATACGGTCGAGGCACCAGTGAATGGGGAGGGGAGATGGATTCGAAGACGATTGCCTGGATCGATCAACAGCGGGCGGACCTCACCACCACGGTCCGCCGGTTCGGCTGGTCGATCGAGTACGTCGGTGGGGGGTCGTGCGAGGTGGCCGGGGGTACGTGTGCCGCCGACGAAGGCCCGGCGTTCGCCTACACCGTGGGCCTGTTCGGCCTCGACCATCCCGAGTTGCTCGTCTTCGACGTCCCGCCGGGCGTTGCGGGCCTCGTGCTGAACGGCCTGGGTGATCGGATCACGGCGAGTCATTGCTCCCCGGCGTCGTGGTCGAGGTCGACGGCTGGCGGCGTCGGATCGTGCCCGAGGTGGTCCCGAATCCCGGGGAGATCGTCCTCACCGCCAACGCCTACTACCACCGGCCCGCCGAGGTCTCGGTCCCCGTGTTGCAACTCACCTGGGAGGATGCCGCTGGTCGCTTCCCATGGGACGACGGCGGTCCGGGGCCGGAGCGCCAGCCCCGTCCGGGCACGTTCCGGGCCTGAACCATCGTGCGGATCCACCCCCAAAACGAACGTTCGTTTGGGCTAGCATGGCACCCATGACGCCCCAGGAACGCTTCGACCACCTCATCGAGACCGACCAGAAGGTGGAGCCCCGTGACCCCATGCCGGACGCCTACCGCAAGACGATGATCCGCCAGATCGCCCAGCACGCCCATTCCGAGGTGATCGGGATGCAGCCCGAGGGCAACTGGATCACCCGCGCCCCGAGCCTCAAGCGCAAGGCGATTCTCATGGCCAAGGTCCAGGACGAGGCCGGCCACGGCCTGTACCTCTACAGCGCCGCGGAGACCCTCGGCGTCTCCCGCGACGAGCTCGTCGACCTGCTCCACACCGGCCGCCAGAAGTACTCCTCGATCTTCAACTACCCGACGTTGTCGTGGGCCGACATGGGCGCCATCGGCTGGCTCGTCGACGGGGCCGCCATCACCAACCAGGTCATGCTCACCCGCACCTCCTACGGCCCCTACTCCCGGGCGATGATCCGGATCTGCAAGGAGGAGTCGTTCCACCAGCGGCAGGGCTACGAGATCATGCGAGTGCTGTCGGAGGGGACCCCCGCCCAGCGGGCCATGGCCCAGGACGCCCTCGACCGGTGGTGGTGGCCGTCGCTCATGATGTTCGGCCCGCCCGACGCCGAGTCCACCCACACGGTGCAGTCGATGGCCTGGGGCATCAAGCTCGAGACCAACGACGAGCT
>JBFLKR010000048.1:0-34184 GCA_040883295.1 Acidimicrobiia bacterium | reverse complement strand
TCGCCGAAGTGGGCGAAGTCCCTGGGCCGCCGATGGGGCCGATAGCGCACCTCGAGCGGCCACTCGTGGATCCGGAACCACGACCAGTAGGGCGAGTCCGGGCCATGGTCGCGGACGTCGGCGAAGGTCTCGTGCAGCGGGTGGCAGTGGTTGATCGAGAGGTCGACGACCAGCCGAATGCCTCGCTCGGCGGTGGCGGCCCGCAACGCATCGAACGCCTCGTCGCCCCCGAGGATCGGGTCGACGTGGTGGTAGTCGCTGGCGTCGTAGCGGTGGTTGGAGGGGGAGGTGACGACCGGGTTCAGGTACAGCACCTCGACCCCGAGCCGCTCGAGGTGGTCGAGGTGGTCGACGATGCCGGCGAGGTCGCCGCCCTGGAAACCGTCGCGGCGGGGCTCGGCGCCCCAGGGGTCGACGCCGTCGGGATCGGTCGACGGGTCGGCGTTGGCGAACCGGTCAGGGAAGATCTGATAGATCACCGCACCCCGCACCCAGTCGGGGACATCGACGGTCGGCACCTCGGCGAGGTCCAGCACCCAGCGGTCGAGCCGCTCGACCGCCCCGGCCACGCCTGCGGTGGTGAGGTAGAAGGCCCGGTCGTGGTCGTCGAGGAAGGCGAGGGAGTACTCGTCACCGGCGGCCATCGCAGGGGTGGCGGACCAGACGACGAGCGAGGACCCGATGACCTCGGCCGCCATGGCGTGGGTCGTCACCGCCTCACCCGAGCGGACGGTCACCCGGGCGTCGACCACGTCGGGGCCTGTGACGAGCCGGAGCCGGATCCGCCCGTCGGGCAGGCGGGCGAGGTGGGCGGCGTCGGCGGGGTCGAAGCGGTATGGGTGCGGCAGCAGGCACCCGTCGATCTCGTAGATCCGGGTGTCGTCGGCCACCGCCTCGACGGGGTCGAGGGCACGCGGCTTGGAGGTCGTGGGCGACACCATCGATCAGCCCTTGACGCCACCCTGGGTGAGGCCGCCCAGGATCTGCTTTTGGGCCACCAGGAAGGTGACCACGATCGGGGCGGATCCGAGGATGGCGGCAGCCGTCATGGCCCCCCACCGGGCCGCGTACTCGTTGAGCGAGTACTGCTGCAGGCCGATCGCAAGCGTGAAATTCTCCGCCGAGCGGAGGATCACGGAGGCGAGCAGCAGCTCGGAGTAGAGGTTGACGAACGTGATGATGAATATCACGGCGAGCACCGGACGTGCCAGGGGAAGCACGATCTGCCAGAAGATCCGCCCAGGGCTGGCGCCATCGACCTTGGCCGCCTCATCCAGTGAGGCGGGAATCGTGTCCATGAAGCCCTTGATGAGGTACGTGTTGAAGCCGATGGCCCCGCCCAGGTAGACGAGAATGAGACCACTGTGGGTGTCGAGCCCGAACCCGGGCGCCACGGCTCCGATCGCCTGCAGGGTGAAGAAGATGGCGATGAAGCCGAGGAACTGCGGGAACACCTGCACCAGCAGGAGCGTCAGGAGCCCGGCCCGCCGCCCCCGGAAGCGCAGGCGGCTGAAGGCGAACGCCGCCAGCGAGGCCAGGACGAGGTTGCCGGCCGAGCCGACGATGGCCACCTTCCATGAGTTCCCGAGCCAGAGCGGGAAGGGAGCCAGCGGGTCGTTGAAGAGCTCGCGGTAGTTGTCGAGGGTCAGCCCCTCGGGGATGAGTCGGGTCGTCGAGAGGTTGTCGACCGGGTTGATCGACGCCGAGATGATCCAGATGACCGGGTAGAGGGCGAAGCCAACGGCGGCGAGCAGGAAGAGGTGCCGCAGCAGCACCGATCGACGGCTAATCACCGTAGACCTCCTCGAGGTTGCGACTGGAGCGGAATCCGATCGCGGCGAAGAGGGCGACGACGATGAAGATCAGGATCGTGTAGGCCGAGGCGAGGCCGAAGTTGGAGCCTCGGCCGGCGGCGAAGGCGAGGTCGAACACGAACGAGATGAGGATGTCCGTGGAGCCATACGGTACCGGGGCACCGATCACCGGAGGCCCGCCCTGGGTGAGGATGAAGATGAGGACGAAGTTGTTGAAGTTGAAGGCGAACGACCCGATGAGCAGCGGGGCCGTCGACACGAGCAACAACGGCAGCTTGACGCTCCGGAAGATCCGACCGGCACCGGCCCCGTCGACGACGGCCGCCTCGGTGAGCTCCTGGGGGATCGACTGGAGGGCACCGCTCGTGATGAGGAACATGTACGGGAAACCCAACCAGAGATTCACCAACAGGACCGCCACCTTGGCCCAGAACGGGTCGAGCAGCCACGGGACCGGGTCGATGCCGAGTCGCCCGAGCAGGTCGTTGACCTGGCCGAACTGGTCGTTGAGCAGGCCCCGCCACACCACGGCCGAGATGAAGGCCGGGATGGCATACGGGATGATGTACATCGAACGGTAGAAGGCCCGGCCACGCACTTGGTCGGGTTGCACGGCGAGGGCGAGGCCGAGGCCGAGGCCGAAGGTCAATCCCACCGAGCCAAGCGCGAAGACCATGTTCCAGGCGAAGATCTCGGCCAGCGGGGCGAGGTAGGCCGGGTTGGTGAGGGCGGTGACGAAGTTGTCGAAGCCGATGACCACCCGCCAGCCGGGATCGATCCGCTCCCCATCACAGACGAAGTTGCCGGTGTCCTCGGTGCAGGTGACGCCCAGTTGGGCATCGAAGAGCGTCTCCGTCACGGGGTCGTAGACGTACCGGGAGGTCGACTCGACGAGCTGGACCTGGGAGATGGTCTGGACGGTGGCGATCCCATTGGGCAGGTCGAGCACCAGATCGGTCAGGTCGTTGGCGATCCCGAAGAGGTCCCGCGTCTCCAGCCGGACGAACTCGCCGACGGACTCGGGGATGCCGTCGCCGTCCTCGTCGACCACGCCCAGGGCCTCGGGATCCTCGAGGGCGTCGGGGTTCGGCTCGTCGTTGCGGTCGCGGGGTTCGCCGAAGTACACCTGGTCGTCGGCATCGTCGGGGATCCAGAAGCGGAGCTCGTCGTCGCCGTCGGCGAGGACGAAGAGCGGCAGGTTCTCGGACTCACCGCCACCGGCGATCGGAATCCCCTCCAGTTGGTCGATGACCTGTTCGCGGGTGAGGATGTTGCCGGTGGCCCAGTTGGTCAGCGACACGAAGGCCGTGTACAGGACGGGCCAGATGACGAAGAGCGCCATGAAGATGAACCCGGGGAGGATCCATCGGGACGCCCTGGTGCGGGGCACCAGGTAGACCACGTTCATGGCCGCGGCTGCGCCGACGAGGAAGAACAGAAGGGCCCGCTGATTGGCGGCCCACAGGACGGGGATGGCGGCGATCGTCAGGGCATCGACGAGGGCGAGGATCCCGACGACCGCCCAGAACGACAGCGAGCGCGGGGAGGAGGTGGACGATGAAGTGGTCATCGATCCTGCCTCCTCCCCGCGCTCGGTGTCTCTGTGCGGTTGCTGACTATCGGCTCAGCCGGCCTCGGCCAGAAGCGTACGCACGGTGTCCGCCGCCGAGGTCATGGCCAGCTCGGGGTCGATCTGGCCATTGCGCAGGGCGAGGATGTTGTCGCCCCCGGCCGCCCACACGGAGTTCATCTCCGGGATGTTCGGCATCGGGATGCCATCCGCACCCGACAAGGTGAAGGCCGCGACGACCGGATCGTCGGCGAGCTGGTCGAGCACGCTCTGGGTGGCCGGGTTGCGGGGGTCGGCATCGTAGATCGCCCGCTGCACCTCGGTCGTGGCGATGTAGTCGCTCAGGAACGTCTGGGCGATGACGGCGTTCTCGGAGAAGGCCGACAGGAAGACGCCGTTGGATCCCACGAACGGGGCCGGGGTCTCACCACCGATGGTCGGGAGCTTCACGACCGAGTAGTTGATCCCGGAGTCGTTGAGGGTGCTGACGTTCCACGGGCCGGTGACCCAGAAGGGTGCCTGACCCTCGAGGAACAGGTTCTGGGCGGTGTCACCGTTGATCGACGCCATGACGCCGTCCCGGGTGAGCTGGTCGATCACCTCGGCGCCCTCGATGGCACCCGGTGAGTCGAGTCCGACGTCGGTCGTGTCGTAGCCGGCCTCCTCGTCGAAACCGAAGATGTAGCCACCTGGGGCCGTCAGGAACCAGATCATGTGGTACAGGTCACCGGCATCGCCGCCGCCCTGGACCGCCAGACAGGTCTCGAGGCCCTCGATGCCCTCGCAGACGCCGGCCAGGTCCTCGATCGCCGTCGGGGTGTCCTCGACGGGCACCAGGTCGTTGTTGACGATCATGGCGATGGCCTCGGTCGACACCGGGACGCCGTAGAGCTCGCCCCCGAAACTGAAGCCGTCGACGGCGACCTGGAAGAAATCGTCGGCGTTGGCGCCGAGGTCGACGGGGGCGATGACGCCATTGGCGGCGAGCTCGCCGGTCCAGTCGAAGGCACCCACGAAGATGTCGGGACCCTCGCCGGCGGGGCCGGCGACCTGGACCTGCTCGCGGATGTCACCACGGTCGACGACCTGGACCTCGACCTCCACGCCGGTGGCCTCGGTGAAGTCGGCACCGACCGCCTCGAAGACGGGGGCCTGGTTGGCGTCGGCCCAGATGAGGAGCGAGCCGGTGGCCTCGGGGGCCTCCGTCGTGGTGGTCTCCTCGGCAGCCTCGGTCGTGGTGGTCTCCTCGGCGGCCTCCGTCGTGGTGGTGTCGCCGGCCTCGGTGTCGTCGGTTGCGTCGTCGCCACCACACGCCGCCACCACGAGGGCGAGAGCGAGGGTGAGGCCTACGAGACGCAACCAGTGCTTGGTACGCACGATTGTTTTCCTCCTGTAAAGGCTCGGACCCGATTACGGGCCGACCCCACTGTAAACGGTTACAGACCCGTTTGTAAACGGTTTCATTCCGAATTCGCCCATCGGGACGCGGACCGGCCCCGGGCGGACACCCGGGGCCGGTCGCAGGAGGATCGGGGACCGTCAGGTGATCACGTCACCGGACTCCTTGTCGAAGAAGTGCACCTTCTCGGTGTCGACCGTCAGCCGAACCTTCTCGCCGGCCCGAGGCGCGAGCTGGGGGTCGACCCGGGCGACGATCTTGGTCGTCTCCCCGAGGCTCGACTCGTCGGCACCCTGGTCTTCCAACAACTCGCGGATGTCCGGGGTGATGACGGGCCGGATGGGCAGGTCGAAGTGGATGAACGCGTCGGAACCGAGCTGCTCGACGAGCTCCGCCTCGGCCTCGATGACCCGACGGTCGCCGGGGTCCTCTCCGTGGACGACGTCGAAGGCCTCGGGGCGGATCCCGATCACGATCTCGCCCTCGGCGAAGTTGTCCGGAACCTTGCGGAGCTCGAGCGTGTGGTTGCCATAGGTGAGCGCCGGCGTCGATCCCTCGATCCGGGTCAGCGTCCCGTTGATGAAGTTCATCGAGGGACTGCCGATGAAACCGGCCACGAACAGGTTGGTCGGTTCACGGTAGAGCGTGGTCGGGGAGTCGACCTGCTGGAGCATGCCCTTGCGCATGACCGCGACCCGGTCGCCCATCGTCATGGCCTCCACCTGGTCGTGGGTGACGTAGACGGTGGTCGTGCCGAGGCGTGCATGCAACAGTCCCAACTCGGAGCGCATCTGCACCCGGAGCTTGGCGTCGAGGTTGGACAGCGGCTCGTCCATCAGGAAGGCCGACGGTTCGCGGACGATGGCCCGGCCCATGGCCACCCGCTGGCGCTGGCCACCCGAGAGCGCCTTCGGCTTGCGCTCGAGGTAGTCCGTGATCTCGAGGACTCGCGCCGCCTCCTGCACCCGACGCTCGATCTCGTCCTTGCTGAACTTCCGCAGCTTCAGACCGAAGGCCATGTTGTCGTACACCGTCATGTGCGGGTACAGGGCGTAGTTCTGAAAGACCATGGCGATATCGCGGTCCTTGGGGGCGACGTCGTTCACCACCCGGTCGCCGATGGCGATGGTGCCCTCGGTGATCTCCTCCAGCCCGGCGACCATTCGCAGCAGCGTCGACTTGCCACAGCCCGACGGTCCGACGAGGACGACGAACTCGCCGTCGTCGATCTCCATGTTGACGCCCTGGATCGCCCGGGTGCCCCCGGGGTAGATCTTGCCGACGTCGTTGAATGAGATGGTGGCCACGTGCCCTCCTGAGCCCTGGGTACGGGCGTGGATGCTATCGATTCCCGAAAGCGGTTACAACCGATTCCCGTCGATTCGGTTGGATCCGTTGGCAGACAACGATGTAAGCGCTTTCAGTCGAGCCACCGAACCCACTCGGCGTGGGGGTGGGCGCGGGCCAGCACCCGCCCCTCGCCGCCTGGCCAGGTGGCGAGACGCAGCTCGAAGCGCCAGCGGCGGTCGGACTCGAGGACCGGTTCGAACCGAAGGTGGGCGATCGGGGCCTCCGCGGTCGTGTCATGGCCTCTCGCCACCATGAGGTGCTCGATGGCCACCTGTTCCTCGGGCGGCATGTACTGCCACATCACCGAGTGCATGAGCACGGTGACCGTGCCGGGCTCTGCGTGGAGGCGCTCGTCGAGCCAGTCGATGGCCCGAGCGGCGACGAGCTCGGCCGGCACCGATCGGGCACACTCCACGGCGGCGGCCATCCGCTCGAACCGCCAGGTCATGTCCGGCCACACGAACGACTCGGCCCGGGCCGCCCCCTCGGCGGTGGTGACGTCGATGGGATGCAGGTCGCAGCCGGCCCGATCGACCACGTCGACCGGCGCGGCGGGGGGAGGTGGGCCGGTCCATGCCGGGGTGAGGACCGGCGGACCGCCCGACACCTCGAGGCCGCCGAGCCGGTAACCGAATCGGTCGAGTCGAAGGTTCAACCCCGCCGCCGTTCCGATCTCGAACAGGCGGATCGGTAGGCCCATCTCCTCGGCGATGACGCCGAGCCCCGCCCGCAACACCGCCGATCGCCCGACCTCGTTGGTCTGGACGGGCCGCATCGTGTCGCGTCGGAACTCGGGGAGGTGGCCGGCGACCGTGGCGAGGAAGGCTCCCTCGAGACCGCCGCCGGGTTCCCCACCGCACGAGGGCAGATGGTCTGCGAGGTCGGGCGCCCGCCCCAGCAGGGCCAGACGGTGGGCGGTGCCGAGCACCCGGAGCGGGAGCGCCTGCTCCATCGGGTCACCACCCGACCAAGCCTCCACGGCTCGGGCCACCGCTCCCCCGTCCTCGGCGTCGTCGGCCGCGACCGCGCACAGGCGGGCCCACAGCGGCGACCCGAGGGCGGCGCATGCCTCGCCCTGGCGCCGGAACGACGCGACGATCCGGTCCATGCGGCGACGCTAGGGACGAGCGGGTACCGTGGCGGCCGTGAGCACCCGCATCATCGCCTCCGTCCTCGGCGCCGACTATGCCCGGCTCGGCGACGAGCTCCGCGACCTCGAGGCGGCCGGGGTCGACGCCGTCCAGTGGGACGTCATGGACGGCCACTTCGTACCGAACCTCACCTTCGGCGCCGACGTCGTGGCCGCCTGCCGGGAGGTCGTCGACCTGCCCTTCGAGGCGCACCTCATGATCGAGGAACCCGACCGCTGGGCCGAGGACTACGTGGCGGCCGGCTGCAGCACCGTGATCGTCCACGCCGAGACCGACCACCACCTGCACCGCACCCTGGGCTCGATCCGCGGCACCGGCGCCGCCGCCGGGGTCGCCCTCAACCCGTCGACGCCACTGGGCGCCGTCGAGCACGTCCTCGACGAGGTCGACCTGTTGGTCCTCATGACCGTGAATCCCGGCTTCGGCGGGCAGGCCTACATCGAGGCGGTGGAGGCCAAGATCCGCGACGCCCGCCGGATGCTCGACGATCGCGGGCGGGGAACGCCCATCGAGGTCGATGGCGGCATCAAGCCGACCACGATCCGCCGGGCGCACGACGCCGGCGCCGAACACTTCATCGCCGGCAGCGCCATCCTCGCCCATCCCGACGGAAAGGCGGCGGCCGTGGCGGAGTTGCGGGCGGCGCTGGAGGCCTGAGCCCTCAGCGCTTGGCGGCGAGCTTGCGCTCCGACTCGGTGAGGTGGCGCTTGCGGACCCGGATGGAGGTGGGCGTCACCTCGACGAGCTCGTCGTCGCCGATCCACTCGATCGCCGTCTCGAGGGTGAGACGACGCGGAGGCCGCAGCTTCACCCCGTCGTCGGTGTTGGCCGTGCGCATCTTGGTGAGCTGCTTGGTCTTCGTGGGGTTGGCCGGGAGCTCGTCGCCCCGGCTGTGCTCGCCGATGACCATCCCCTCGTAGACCGGCTCGCCCGCCCCGACGAACAGCTCCCCGCGTTTTTGGAGGTTGTCGAGGGCGTGGGTGGTGGTCACCCCCGACCGATCGGCGATGATCGCTCCGCCGGCGCGGTGGGGAAGCTCCCCGACCCAGGGCATCCACCCGTCGTGGTGCTGGTGGACGAGGGCCGTGCCCCGGGTGGCGGTCATGAGGAACGACCGGAAGCCGAGCAGCCCGCGAGCGGGGGCCGTGATGGTGACGAGCGTGCGGCCGGCGTCGCCGGGTCGCAGGTCGGCCACCGATCCCTTCCGCTCGGCGACCGTCGAGATGACGGTGCCGACGTGCTCGTCGGGGACGTCGACCACCGCCCGCTCCACGGGCTCGTGGGGCCGGCCATCGACTTCGCGGAGGATCACCTCGGGCCGGCTGACCTGCAACTCGAACCCTTCGCGACGCATCGACTCGACCAGCACGGCCAGCTGCAGTTCGCCCCGCCCGGCGACCTCGGTGGCCTCCGGGTTGGCGGTGGGGCCCACGCGGATCGAGACGTTGCCGAGCACCTCACGGGCCAGGCGCTCCTTGATCTGGTTGGAGGTCAGGAACGTCCCATCGGCCCCGGCCAGCGGCGAGGTGTTCACCCCGAGGGTCATGCGCAGCACCGGTTCGTCGACCACCAGTCGGGGCAGCGGCACCGGGTCGCCGGCGTCGGCGAGGGTGTCGCCGATCTCGACCTCCGGGAACCCGGCCACCACGAACAGGTCGCCGGCAACCCGCTCCTCCACCTCCACCCGGGACAGGCCGTCGAAGCCCAGGAGCTGGGTGAGTCGTCGACGCAACGGCGGCTCGTCGGGGTCGGCGTGGCAGAGGGCGACCGTCTCACCCCGCCGCAGGGTGCCCTCCACCACCCGGCCGATGGCGAGGCGGCCGAGGTAGTCCGAGGCATCCAGGTTGGTGACCAGCGCCTGCAGCGGGGCGGCCGGGTCGCCGCCCGGGGGCGGGACGTGGTCGACGATCGTGTCGAGGAGCGGGGCGAGGTCGTCCCCGGGCCCCGGCACGCCCACCCCGAGGACGGCGGCGCCCTCGCGGGCGATGGTGGAGACGACGGGGAATTCGATGTCGTGGTCCTCGGCGTCGAGGTCGATGAACAGTTGGTACACCTCGTCGAGGACGGCGTCGGGGCGGGCGTCGGGGCGATCCACCTTGTTCAGGACGACGACGGCGGGGAGGCGGCGGGCGAGGGCCTTCGACAGCACGTAGCGGGTCTGGGGCAGGGGACCCTCGGCGGCGTCGACGAGGAGGAGGACCCCGTCGACGAGGGCGAGGGCCCGTTCGACCTCGCCGCCGAAGTCGGCGTGGCCCGGCGTGTCGACGAGGTTGATGCGGACGTCGCCCCAGCGGACCGAGGCGGCCTTGGCGAGGATGGTGATGCCCCGCTCCCGCTCCTGGTCCGAGGAGTCGAGCACCCGCTCGACCGGCTGCTCGTGGGCGGCGAAGGCACCGGCCCGGGCGAGCATGGCGTCGACGAGGGTGGTCTTGCCGTGATCGACGTGGGCGACGAGGGCCAGGTTGCGGAGGTTCACCGACGGATCGTACCGGCGGCAGGCATTTGTCACGGTCCGACGCGCGTCTCCGTCGGCGCCTCACCGCTACCTGCAGTCGGCGGCCACAGCCAGCGCCGAGCAGACCTCGGCCATCCGGCGGCCACCCAGAACACCGATCCGCTCGACGAGCAGGCCGATCGACACCGACTCGACCGAGTCGAGGTTGACAGCGCTCCTCCGCGGGATCGGGTCCTCGCTCGGGTCGAGCTCGACCTCGCTGGCGAGACCCCGGATCGTGGTGGTGCACGGCGCCACGAGCGCACGGCGCAGTCGAGGGATGGCCGCGTCGCGGGACAGGACCACCACCGGCCGGCGCCCGACCCCCGGTGGTTCGCACCACCAGACCTCTCCCCGTCGAGGGAGGTCGTTCATCGGGACGCAGCCTCGCGGAACGATGCGAGGTCGCCCCACTCGTCGGGTTCGTCAACCGGATGGGCCGAGTAGGCGACGGCGTACGCCGCGTCGATCTCGGCGGCTCGGTACTGGTCGAGCAACGCCGTCAGGGCCTCGTCGACCAGTTGGGCGTCGGTGTCGCCCGCGCAGGCCCGCCGGGCCGCGGCGAGCAGGTCGGCGTCGACCGTGGTGCTGATGCGAGTGCGTGGCATGCCACCATCATGCTACCGGCGTAGCATGTGGCAAGGGCCGGGTTCACGCGAGTGCCACCAACTCCAGCAACTCCTCGTCGAACCAGCGGACCTCGCCGTCGGGCATCATGAGCGCCCGGTCGGGGACCAGGTCGGCGACGAAGTCGGTGTCGTGGCTGACCAGGACGATCGTCCCCCCGAACGCCTCGAGGGCCTCCAGCAGCGCCTCCTTGGCCTGGGGGTCGAGGTTGTTGGTGGGCTCGTCCAACAGCAGCACGTTGGGGCGGGCGAGGACGACCTGGGCCAGCGCCAACTTGGTCTTCTCCCCACCGGAGAGCGTCCCCGCGTCCTGGTCGACCTTGTCGGCGAGCAGGAAGTGGCCGAGCAGCGACCGGATCTCGGGGTCGGGCAGGTCGCTGACCGCCCGGACGTGGTCGAACACGGTGGTGCCGGGGTGGATCTGCTCGTGTTCCTGGGCGTAGTAGCCGAGCACCGTCTTGTCGCCCATGGACACGACCCCGAGGTCCTGGGTCTCGACGCCCGCGAGGATCCGCAGGAGCGTCGTCTTGCCGGCGCCGTTGAGGCCCATGAGCAGCAGGGTCTCGCCGCGGTCGAGCACGACGTCGACGTCGAGGAACACCACGTTGTCGCCGAACGCCTTGCCGAGGCCGTTCGCTTCGAGCGGGGTGCGGTTGGCGGGCGGCGCCGACGGGAACCGGACGGCCACCTGCTTGCCCCGGCGCTCCACCTCGACGAGGTCCCGCTTGATGCGCTCGGCGCGGGTCTCGAGGGTCTTGGCCTTGCGGGCCATCTTCTCGGTCTTGCCCTTGAAGCGGGTGGCCGTCGCCTCCAGCTGGGCGATCTTGCGGTCCTGGTGGCGGCGCTCCTTCTCCCGCTGCTCGCGACGACGCTCCCGTTCGGCGAGGAAGTGGGAGTAGTTCCCGCGATAGGACTCGAGGCGCTGGTGCTCGAGGCTGGCCACCGAGGTGATCGCCTCGTCGAGCAGCGGCAGGTCGTGGGAGACCACCAGCACGGCCCCCTTGTAGGCGGCGATCCAGTCCATGAGCCACGCCTTGGCGTCGAGGTCGAGGTGGTTGGTGGGCTCGTCGAGGAGCAGGAAGTCGGTCTCGGCGAAGAGGATCCGGGCGAGCTCGACCCGCCGCCGTTGGCCACCCGACATGGAGGCCACCTGTTGGCCGAGTTCGTCGTTGGCGATGCCGACGTTGGCCGCGATTCGCTTGGCCTCCGCCTCGGCGGCGTACCCGCCCTGGGTGTCGAGTTCGTCCTGGAGGCGGGCCTGACGACGGATGAGCCGATCGAGGTCGTCGCCGGTCGCCGTTTCGGCGGCACGCCGGGTCTCCTCCATCCGGACGAGGAGTCGCCCGATGCCGCGAGCCTCGAGGATCCGGTCGAGGCCCGTCAGCGGCCGACCATCGAGGGGGAGGTGCGCCTCCTGGGAGAAGTAGCCCATCCGCCCCGACCGGGTGATGGTCCCGGCCGCCGGCCGGGCCTCGCCGGCCAGCACCCGCATGAGGGTCGTCTTGCCCGCGCCATTGCGACCCACCAACCCGACCTTGTCGCCGGGTTGGAGGGTCAGGTCGGCCTCGGCGAGCAGGACTCGGGGACCGACCTCGATGCGGACGCCGCGAGCGAGGAGCACGGGCGGGAAGGGTAGGGAGCCGCCGTGGGTAGGACCGGTCGATTACGGTCGTCGACAGCCCCACGAGGAGGCCCGATGGCCGACGTCCTGCTCTTCCACCATGCCCTCGGGCTCACCGACGGCGTCGTGGCCTTCGCCGATGGCCTGCGCGCCGGGGGCCACCGGGTGACGACACCCGACCTCTACGAGGGCCGCACGTTCTCCGGCCTCGAGGCCGGCGTGGCCCACGCCGAGGAGGTGGGCTTCGACGTCATCGTGGCCGCCGGGGTCGCCGCCGCCGAGGCCCTCCCCGAACGGGTGGTGTACGCCGGCATGTCACTCGGCGTGCTCCCCGCCCAGCGACTGGCCCAGACCCGGCCGGGTGCGCTGGGGGCGGTGCTCCTCCACGCCGGGGTCCCGGTCTCGGCGTTCGGTGACTGGCCCGAGCGGGTGGCGCTGGCCGCCCACACCAACCGTGATGACGACTGGGGCGACCTCGACGTGCTCACCGACCTCGTCGACCAGGTGCAGGGTCGGGCCGACGCCGAGCTCTTCGTGTACGAGGGATCGACCCACCTGTTCACCGACTCGAGCACGCCCGACCACGACCCGGCGTCGGCCGCGCTGGTGCTCGAGCGGGTGCTGGCGTTCCTCGACCGCGTGGGCGGCTAGCCCAGCGCCACCCGGCGTTCCGCCAGCGCCGCCTCGACCAGGGCTCGCAGGGCGGGGCCCCTGGCCCCCTCGACCGATCGCACCTTGACGTGCCGCAGGCGCGCGCCGGTCCCCTCCAGTCGGCCGTCGGGGTCGGGCAGGGCCGCCCCGTGGTAGAAGCCGAGGTTCACCCACGACGACTGGGGCATGACGTAGGTGTGGCCCTCCGACATCTTCTTCGGGCCAACGCCGTAGGTCGCCGCCCGGTCGCCGAGGCGCACGACCTCGACGGCGTCGGGATGGACGTCGAGGACCATGGCCCGCAACGCCGAGGCGACCGGACGGACGGCCTCGTCGGCCTCGGCCAGCAGCTCGTCGAAGGTGCCGATACGGGCCATCAGGGGCGGGCCATCAGACGTCGGCGAACAGGTCGACCGGGTTGCCGTCGGGGTCCACGACGATGGCGTAGCGCTGGCCCCAGAAGGCATCCCAGGGGGCCTTGTGGGACGGGTGGCCGGCGGCGACCACCCGGTCGTGGAGCGCATCCACCTCGGCGGGCGTGTCACAGCGGAAGGCGTACCCCATGCGGTGCCCACCCGACGGTTCGGTCCAGTCGTCGTCGAAGGATCGGACGACGGCGACCGTGTCCCAGGCGATCCGGAACCCGCCGGGGAGCGTCACCTCGACGTGGCTCTCGGCGTCGGCGTCCGCGGGAACGTCCATCCCGAGCAGGCGGTAGAAGGCGAGCGAGGCCGCCATGTCGTGGGTGATGATCGAGAGGAGGTCGGGCGTCGCCATGGGCGGACGCTACCGGGGACGCAGGCCGCCGAAGGAGATCGGTCGCCCCCTCCCACTCGTTCCTGTCGGGCTCGGCCAGCCAGGAGCAGGATGGGCCCGACAGGAAGCCGACGGGTCAGCGGAGGCCGGCGAAGAGGTCGTCCTCGGGGTCGTGGCACACGAGATCGCGGGTCGCCACCCGCACGAACGCCTCGGCCCCGAACACGGCGGGACGCTGCTCGGCGGGCACCTGGAACATGAACCAATCCTCGGGGATCTGGGTGCGGTGGGCCTTCCAGGCCCGCTCCTTCTGCTCCCAGAACCGCTCCACCGAGATCCAGGCGTGGATGTCCTCGTCCGGGTACCCGCCATGGCGCATCCGCTCGTACTCCTCGTCGGAGAGTTGGCCGGCGGCGTGGCGCTGCTCGGCGAACGCTCGCACCCGGCTGCGGGCCCAGGCGCTCCAGTAGAGCTTGCGGGGCGCCCACTCCCGCTCGTCGTCCTCGAGTGGGTAGCGACCCAGGTCGCGGACCATGTAGTAGGCGGCGAGGCCCACCCGATGGACGTTGATGTGGTCGGGGTGCCCGTAGCCGCCGATCGGGTCGTAGATGATCATGACCTCGGGCTCGTAGCGCCGGATCAGGTGCACGAGCTTTCCCACCGCCTCGGTGAAGTCGGCTCGCCAGAAGCTCTCGGGATGGTCGTTGGAGGGCTCGCCCATCATCCCGGAGTCCCGATACCCGAGGAACTCGTGGTGCTCGACGCCGAGGATGGCGAGGGCCTCGGCGATCTCCCGCTCCCGGTACTCGGCGAGGTGGGGCTTGATCGCCTCGGGGTCGTCGTAGTTGTGGATCTCGCCCTCGGCCCCGTCGGTGGCCGTCACGACGACGACCTGCTCGCCGGCGGCGGCGTAGCGGGCCAGGGTGCCCCCGGTGGAGGTCACCTCGTCGTCGGGGTGGGCGTGGAATGCGAGCAGTCCGGGCATGGAGGTGGCAGGGTAGGCAGCGAGGGACACAAGGGGACGGCTCGCCCGCCCACCCCCTAGCCTCCCGCCATGACGACGGTTCGTTTCGTCTCCACCGGGCACCTCCCCGGTCCCGATCGCACCCGGACCCTGGTCGCCGAGGCCCACGAGCGGTTCCGAGCGGTCGACGACGGTCGTCCCTCCGACGTCTACCCCGCCCTCGAGCGGGCCGACCCGAACTCGTTCGGCATCGCCGTCGTCGGCGTGAACGGGGCGACCCACCTCGCCGGCGACGCCAGCGTCGTCTTCCCGATCATGAGCGTCGCCAAGCCGTTCGTGTTCGCGCTCGTCTGCGACGCCCTCGGACCCGATGAGGCCGTGGCCCGGGTCGGCGCCAACGCCACCGGTCTGTCCTTCAACGACCCGGCGGCCATCGGCCGCGACCCGGCCGGTCGGACCAACCCGATGGTGAACCCCGGGGCGATCGTGACGACGGCCCTGGTGCCGGGGGCCGACGCCGACGAGCGCTGGTCGACGACGCTCGCCGCGCTCGGCGCCTTCGCCGGGCGCACCCTCGTGGTGGACGAGGAGGTCTACGCCTCGGCCTCGGCAACCAACCACCGCAACCAGGAGTTGACCAGGCGACTGGTGGGTGTCGGGGCGATCGCCGCCGATCCCGACGAGGCGCTCGATCGCTACACCCGCCAGAGTTGCGTCTCGGTCACCACCGTCGACCTGGCCACGATGGGCGCCACCCTCGCCGATGGCGGGGTCAACCCGGTCACCGGCGAGCGGGTGGTCTCGGCCGTCACCTGCCGCCACGTGCTCGCGGCCATGACCACGGCCGGCCTGTACGAGACCTCCGGAGACTGGCTCCACGCCGTCGGACTTCCCGGCAAGAGCGGCATCGGGGGTGGGATCGTGACCGTGTCGCCCGGCAAGGGCGGGCTCGGGACCTTCTCCCCGCCGGTGGACGCGGCCGGCAACTCGGTGCGGGGCCAACTCGTGGCCGCCCACCTCTCGCGAACGCTCGGCCTCGACCTCTTCGCGTCCGAGCCGGCCTGACCGGTAGCGTGGCTCCCATGCCCTTCACGTACCCCCCGGCCCGGCGCGCCGACGTGGTCGACGACCACCACGGGACCGCGGTCGCCGACCCCTACCGCTGGCTGGAGGATCCCCACGACCCCGAGACGCAGGCCTTCGTGGCCGACCAGAACGCGATCACGCTGCCCCATCTCGCCTCGCTGCCGGAGGTGGGCCGCCTGCGGCGGCGCATCGCCGAGTTGTGGGACGTCCCCCGCACCGGCGCCCCCATCGCCCGCAACGGAGTGGCCGTCTGGTCACACAACGACGGCCTCGCCGACCAGCCCGTGCTCATGGTCTCGGTCGACCGGGGCGACCCTCGGGTCCTGCTCGATCCCAACACGATGTCCGACGACGGTGCCGTGGCGGTGCCGGTGTGGTCGCTGTCCCCCGATGGCGCCCACGTGGTCTACACCACGTCGGAGGCCGGGTCCGATCGGCAGGTGGCGCACGTCGTGCGAACCGACACCGGCGAGCACCTCGACGACGAGTTGCGCCACCTCCGCTTCACCTCGTTCGCCTGGCACGGCGACGGCTTCTTCTACAGCCGCTTCCCCGAGGTGCCCGAGGGCGACGTGGGCCTGTTCACCGACATGTCGGTGCACTTCCATCGCCTCGGCGCCGACCAGGCCGATGACGACCTGGTGTTCGCCAACCCCGAGGAGCCCGAGCTCGGCTACGACGCCACGGTGTCCCACGATGGTGCGTGGCTCGTGCTCACCGAGTGGTCGGGCACCTCCATCCGCAACGGCCTCCTCGTCGCCCCGCTGGGCGCCGACGGACCGGACGACTTCGTGCGGGTCGCCGATCCCGGCGAGGCGGTGTACGGCTTCGTCGCCGTCGGGGACGACGGGCTGTTGATCGAGACCGATCTCGACGCCCCCAACCACCGGATCGTCCACATCCCCTTCGACGACCTCACGGCCCGGCGCACGGTCGTGCCCGAGGGCGACCCCATGGAGGTCGCCGTCGCCCGCGCCGGGGGGATCGTGACCATCACGCTGGCGGACGCCGCCCACGTGGTCCGTCGGTACGGCCTCGACGGCTCGGAGCTGGGGACGATCCCGCTCCCCGGTCCCGGCACCGTCGCCGAGGTCACCGGCCGCCTCGACGACCCGGTCATCCACCTCGGCTACCAGTCGTTCCTCCACCCGCCCACCGCGCTCCGCTGGGAGGACGGGACGACCGAGGTCTTCGCCGGGGCCGCCCCGCCGCTGCCGCCCGACGACGTCGTCGTGGAGCGGCGCCACGCCACCTCGTCCGACGGGGCCGAGGTCGGGATGTTCGTGCTGCGGCATCGGGGCACCGAGCTCCCGGCCCCCACCGAGCTCTACGGTTACGGCGGGTTCAACATCAACGTCACCCCGATGTTCAACCCCGCCCGGCTGGCGTGGCTGGAGGCAGGCGGCGTGGTGGCATCGGCCAACCTCCGGGGCGGCTCCGAGCACGGGGAGACCTGGCACGAACAAGGCATGTTGGGTGCGAAGCAGCAGGTCTTCGACGACTTCATCGCCTGTGGCGAGGCACTGGTCGCCGACGGGACCACCACGCCGGACCGCCTCGGCATCCGGGGCGGGTCCAACGGCGGCCTGCTGGTGACCGCCGTGATGCTCCAGCGCCCCGAGCTGTTCGGGGCGGTGGTCGCCCAGGTCCCGGTCACCGACATGCTGCGCTACCAGCGCTTCACCGCGGGCCGGTACTGGACCGTCGAGTACGGAGACGCGGCCGACCCCGAGGCATTCGCCTGGCTCATCGCCTACTCACCGCTCCACAACGTCCGCTCCGGCGTCGAGTACCCGCCGACCCTGGTCCTCACCGCCGAGACCGACGACCGGGTCGTGCCGATGCACTCGCTGAAGTTCGCCGCGACGCTGCAGCACGCCGCCGGAGGCACGTCCGAACGGCCGCTCCTGGTCCGGGTCGAGACCCGGGCCGGCCACGGGCTGGGCAAGCCGACCAGCAAGCTCATCGACGAGGCCGCCGACGCGTACGGCTTCCTCGCCCATCACCTCGGTAGCGTCCCGGCGTGATCGCCCACACCACCACCGTCGACGCCCCGATGGACGACGTCTGGGCCGCCCTGCAGACCGCCTCCACCTGGGAGGGGATCGCCGGCATCCAGGGCGTCCACGACGTCCGCCACGACGGGGACCTGCTCGAGGCGTTCGACTTCCACATCGAGGTGGCGGGGATGCGGTTCGATGGCGAGGCCTCGGTGGTCGGGCGACGCCCGTCCGAGGCGATGACCCTGCGGCTCGACTCGAAGGATCTCGGAGCCCGGCTGGCGGTGCGCCTCGAATCGAACGGCGAAACGCGCACGAAGCTGGCCGTCGGAGCAGAGCTGCTGCCCCGCTCGATGCTCGTGAAGATGGCGTTCGGCCCGGTCGAGAAGAGCGTCCGCAACGGCCTCCCCCGCGAGGTGGAGGCGTTCGCCACCCGCCTGTCGGCGGGAGGGACTGTCTAGAGCTCGACGACCGGGTTGTCGTCGGCCTGCGCCGCCAGTTCGGCGGCGGTGGCCCGGGCCGCCTCCGCATCGCCCTCGACGACCTCGGCGCGGTCGGTGAGCAGCGTCACCGTGTTGTCGAGCACCTGCAGGAAGCCACCGTTGACGGCGATCGTCGTTCGTCCACCGTCGGCGCCGTCGACGGTGACCGCCCCGGTGGCCAGGGCCGCCATGACCGGCTCGTGGTCGGCCAGGATGCCGATCTCACCATCGGGTGTGCGGGCCACGAGGAACGTGGCCTCCCCCGACCAGAGGCTCTCCTCGGGGGAGACGACGTCGACGGCAAAGCTCCTGGCCACTACTTCGCCAGCTCCGCGGCCTGGCGCTCGGCGTCCTCGCGGCCACCGACCATGTAGAAGGCCTGCTCGGGCAGATGGTCGAGCTCGCCGTCGAGGACGGCCTTGAACGACGCGATCGTCTCGGCGATCGGCGTGTACACCCCGGCCTGGCCGGTGAACTGCTCGGCCACGAACATCGGCTGGGAGAGGAACCGCTGGATGCGACGGGCCCGACCCACGATGAGCTTGTCGTCCTCGGACAACTCGTCGATGCCGAGGATGGCGATGATGTCCTGCAGGTCCTTGTACCGCTGCAGCGTCCGCTGCACGTCGGTGGCCACCTGGTAGTGGTCCTCGCCGACGATGGAGGGATCGAGGGCCCGCGACGACGAGTCGAGCGGGTCCACGGCCGGGTAGATGCCGAGCGCGGTGAGGGGGCGGGACAACACCGTCGTGGCGTCGAGGTGGGCGAACGTCGTCGCCGGGGCCGGGTCGGTGATGTCGTCGGCCGGGACGTAGATGGCCTGCAGCGACGTGATCGACCGGCCCTTCAGGGAGGTGATGCGCTCCTGGAGCATGCCCATCTCACCGGCCAGCGTCGGCTGGTAGCCGACCTCCGACGGCATCCGCCCGAGGAGGGTCGAGACCTCCGAGCCCGCCTGCGTGAACCGGAAGATGTTGTCGATGAACAGCAGCACGTCCTGGCGCTGCACGTCGCGGAAGTATTCGGCCATCGTCAGCGCCGCCAGCGCGACCCGCAGGCGCACGCCCGGCGGCTCGTCCATCTGGCCGAACACGAGCGCGGCCTTGTCGATGACGCCGGACTCGGTCATCTCGAGGAAGAGGTCGTTGCCCTCGCGGGTGCGCTCGCCCACGCCGGCGAACACCGACACACCACCGTGCTGGGTCGCGACGCGGTTGATCATCTCCTGGATGAGCACCGTCTTGCCGACACCTGCGCCGCCGAAGAGGCCGATCTTGCCGCCCTCGAGATAGGGGGTGATGAGGTCGATGACCTTGATGCCCGTCTCGAAGACCTTGGTCTGGGGTTCGACGTCCTCGAACAGGGGCGGCTCGCGGTGGATCGGCCAGCGTTCGGTGCCCAGGTCGGCGTCGGGGTCGTCGAGGGCCTCGCCCCAGACGTTGAAGATGTGGCCGAGGGTGGCGTTGCCGACCGGCACGGTGATCGGGCCCCCGGTGTTGCGGACCTCGGCACCGCGGGTGAGGCCGTCCGTCGGCGCCATCGCGATCGCCCGCACCTTGTTGTGCCCCAGGTGTTGGGCGGTCTCGCAGACGATGGTGTTCTCGACGTCGCCGATCTTGAGGTCGACCTCCAACGCGTAGAGGATCTCGGGGACCCCGTCGCGGTCGAACTCGACGTCGACGACCGGACCGGCGACCCGGACGATGCGGCCGATGCTCTCGACTTCGGACATGTGTGTGCTCCTCCTGGGTCCGGTCAGGCGCCGAGTGCCTCGGCGCCGCCGACGATCTCGGTGATGGCGGTCGTGATCTCTGCCTGCCGCTGACGGTTGGCCTGGATGGTGAGGGCCCGGATGAGTTCCTCGGCGTTGTCCGTGGCGGCCTTCATGGCACGGCGGCGGGCGGCGTGCTCGGACGCCGACGCCTCCAGCAGCATGTTGAAGATGGTGGCCTCGACGTAGCGAGGCAGCAGCCGGTCGAGGATCCCCGCCGGGGACGGCTCGTAGGCGTAGTCGACACTGCGGCTCTGGGCGCCATCGTCGCCGGGGGGCTGGATGGGCAGCAGTTGGTACTCCGTCGGCACCTGGGTGAGGGCCGACTGGTACCGGGTGTAGAAGGCGTCGACCTGGTCGACCCGGCCCCCGACGAAGCCCTCCACGACGGCGCCGGTGATGACCCGGGCGTCGCCGTAGCCGGGCGTGTCGGTCACGTCGAGGAACTGGGTGGCGATCTCGTAGCCGCGGTAGCCGAAGTACGAGACCGCCTTCTGGCCGACGGCGTAGATGACGACGTGGCGCCCGGCCCGACGGTGCTCGATCGCCTGCTGCTCGGCCGCCCGGATGATGGTGGTGGCGTACGCCCCGCACAGGCCCCGGTCGGATGCCACGCAGAGGATGCCCACGGTGTCGACCGACGCCCGCCGCTCGAGCAGCGGGTGGGCGACGTCGCCGGCGGCCGCCGAGACGTTGCGGACGACCTCCACCATCTTCTCGGCGTACGGTTTCGACGCCTGCACCCGGGCCTGGGCCTTCGGGATCCGGGCGGTGGCGATCAACTCCATGGCGCGGGTGATCTTCTTGGTCGCCTCGACGGAGCGGATCCGCCGGCGCGTGTCACGAAGCTGCCCGGACGCCACGGATCAGGCCTCGGCGAGGAAGCCGGACTTGAACTCCGTGATGGCGTCGACGAGGTCGTCGCCCTCGGGCAGCGTGCCGGTGTTGCGGATGTGGTCGAGGAGCCGCCCATGGCGGGTGCGAACGTGCTCGAGCAGTCCCCGCTCGAAGGCGCGGATGGACTCGACCGGCACCTCGTCCATGTGGCCCTCGGTGACGGCGAAGATCGAGATGACCTGCTCCTCGACGGGCATCGGCTGGTACTGCGGCTGCTTGAGTACCTCGACGACCCGCTGGCCACGCTCGAGCTGGGCGAGCGAGGTGGCGTCGAGCTCCGAGCCGAACTCGGCGAACGCCGCGAGCTCCCGGTACTGGGCGAGGTTGAGTCGCAACGACCCGGCGACACTCTTCATCGCCTTGATCTGGGCGGCACCGCCCACTCGGGACACCGAGATGCCGGCGTTCATGGCCGGTCGGATGCCCTGGTAGAAGAGGTCGGTCTCGAGGAAGCACTGGCCGTCGGTGATCGAGATGACGTTGGTCGGGATGAACGCCGAGACGTCGTTGGCCTTCGTCTCGATGACCGGCAGGCCGGTGAGCGAGCCCCCTCCCAGCTCGTCGCTGAGCTTGGCGCAGCGCTCGAGCAATCGACTGTGCAGGTAGAACACGTCGCCCGGGTAGGCCTCACGGCCGGGGGGGCGACGCAGCAGCAGCGAGATCTCCCGGTAGGCGACCGCCTGCTTCGACAGGTCGTCGAAGATCACGAGGGCGTCCTGCCCCTGGTACATCCAGTGCTGGCCGATGGCCGATCCGGCGTACGGGGCGTACATCTGCAGGGCGGCGGGCGCCGACGCCGGGGCGTTGACCACCACGGTGTACTCCATGGCGCCGGCCTCTTCGAGCGCCGCGACCACCTCGGCGACGGTCGACGACTTCTGGCCGATGGCGACGTAGACGCACTTGACCTGGTCGTCGGTGCCCCACTGGTTGCGCTGGTTGATGATCGTGTCGACGAGGATCGCCGTCTTGCCGGTCTGACGGTCCCCGATGATGAGCTGGCGCTGGCCGCGACCGATGGGCGTCATCCCGTCGATCGCCTTGATGCCGGTCTGGAGCGGCTGACCGACCGGCTGGCGCTCGACCACCGACGGGGCCTGGGTCTCGAGGAGCCGCCGCTCGGTGGTGTTGATCGGACCCTTGCCGTCGATCGGGTTGCCGAGTGGGTCGATGACCCGACCCAGCATCGCATCGCCGACCGGCACGGAGAGGACCTCACCGGTCTGGCGGACGGGGTCACCCTCCTCGACGTGCTCGAACTCGCCCATGAGGACCACGCCGAGGTCGTCCTCGTCGATGTTGAGGGTGACGCCCCGGAGCCCCCCGGGGAACTCCAACAGCTCGGAGGCCATGACATCGGGGAGTCCACGGACGCGGGCGACGCCGTCGGCGAGCGAGGTGACGTAGCCCACGGTCTCGCGCGACAGCTCGGGCTTCCATCCCTCCAGGTTCGACCGGAGGGCCCCGGTGATCTCCTCGGTGGTGATCGTGAGGTCTGCCATGTTCAACTCCTGGTGGTGAGGACCGAGCGCATCTGCTCGAGCTTGCTGCGGACGGTGCCGTCGATGACCGTGTCGCCGACGGTGGCGACGATGCCGCCCATGACGGACGGGTCGACCACCACCCGGACGTCGACCACCTTGCCGGTGGCCTTGCCGAGGGCCCGGGCGAGTCGCTCGACGGTGGCCTCGTCGAGGGGGATGGCACTGCGCACGACGGCCGTCTCCCGGTTGGTGGTGGCGGCCGCATGGTCCGAGAGCGCCGCCGAGATCTCCCCGAGGTCGCCGACGCGGCCGATGTCGGCGAGGAACGACACCAGGGCAACCGTCAGGTCGTCGGCGCGCGTCTCGAGCAGGTCGTCGATGATGCCGTGCTTGCGTTCGAGCGGGAGGCGGGGATCCGACAGTGTCGAACGGAGCTCGGGATTCGACTCGAAGGCGCGGGCGACCGCGAAGAGCTCCGACTCGACACGGGCGGCCACGCCCTCACCGCGGGCGATCTCGAAGATGCCCGCGGCGTAGCCGGCGATGCGATCGTCCGCCATCGACTACTCCGACTCGAGCTGGGACAGGTACTGCTCGACGAGGGCCCGCTGGCGCTCGTCGTCGAGGGAGCCACCCACGACCTTCTCGGCGAGGCTGACCGACAGGCCGGCGACCTCGCTCCTCGCTTCGGCGAGGACCCGGGCCTTCTCGGCATCGGCGTCGGCCTGGGCCTTCTCCCGGATCCGGGCGGCCTCCTCCTCGGCCCTGGCGACGATGTCGGCGCGGACCGTCTCGGCGGAGGCGCGGGCCTCCTCGATGACACCGTTCGCCTCCGTCTTGGCCCCGGCGAGCTGCTGCTCGTACTCCGCCCGGAGCCGGTCGGCCTCGGTGCGGGCGGCCTCGGCGGCCTCGATCTGGCCGCTGATGGCGGCCTGCCGCTCGTCCATGAGCCGTCGCATGCCGGGCACCGCGAAGCGCCACATGACCGCGAAGACGATCAGGAAGGCGAAGATGCCCATCACGAGCTCGGATGTGGCCGGGAGCAGGAAGGACAGCCCGCCCTCGCTCCCGCCCTCCTCGGCGGCCAACAGGAACACGTCCGTCATGACGGGCGTCTCCTAGGCCAGGAAGAAGAGCACGAAGCCGATGAGGGCGAGCGCCTCGGTGAAGGCGATGCCCAGGAACATGGTCGTCCTGACCATGCCGGCTGCCTCGGGCTGACGGGCCATCGCCTGCACGGCGTTGCCGGCGAGCATGCCGATGCCCAGGCCGGGGCCGAGCGTGGCGAGGCCGTAGCCGATGACGGCCAAGGAACCCGAGAGGGCCTCAGCTGCTGCTTGGTCCATGGTTGCTTTCTCCTTGTTGGTTTCCTGGTCGGCTCAGTGCTCGGGGTGGAGCGAGCTCTCGATGTAGACGGCGGACAGGAGCGTGAAGATGTAGGCCTGGAGGTACGAGACGAGGATCTCGAACACGTAGATCCCGAGGGCCAACAGGAACCACGCCCCACCCGTGAGGGCCTTCCCGAAGCCGAGGTCGCCCTGGATGAACCCCCAGATGAAGATCCCGGCCGTGCTGAGGAGCAGCGCCAGCATCGTGTGGCCGGCGACGAGGTTGGCGAAGAGCCGCACCGCCAGCGAGAACGGCCGCACGAACAGCACCGAGACGAACTCGATGACGCCCACCAGCGGACGGAGGGCGATCGGGATCCCGGGGGGCCAGATGAGGTGGCCGAAGTAGGTCAGGCCCTGCTTGGAGATGCCGGCGATGATGAAGATGAACCAGGTCAGGAGTGCCAGGAACGCGGGGAGGGCGATCCGGGACGTGACCGGGAAGTTGACGAAGGGCGTGACCTCGAAGATGTTCCCGAAGAAGATGAAGGCGAACAGCGAGATCAGGTAGGGGGTGTAGCGGGAGCCCTCGGGACCGATGATGTCCTTGGAGATGCCCTGATCGATCGAGTTGTAGACCGACTCGATGAAGAGCTGGAACTTGCCGGGCACCAGCTTCGGCTTGCGCAGGGCGACGAAGACCATCACGACCGGGATGATGGCGGCGAGGAGGATGAGCACCTCGGTGCGGGTGACCCACGACCACAGCTCGCTGTCGGGGAAGAGCGGCGGAAACTCGAAGAGCACCCCCACCTCGGACGGCGTGCACATCGCCACGTTGGCAGCGTCGCACTCCTCGACCGCCAGGATCATGTGGTCCACTCGAGTTCCCTTTCCCTTCCGCGGGCCACGGCCACCGTCTCCCAGGACAGGAGGACGAGGTACGTGACCACCGTTGCGATTGCGAACGTCACCCGATCGAGCTCCACGAAGGCGGCGACCCCGAACACGGTCGCTGCCAGGAGGGCGAATCGGAGGATGAAGCCCAGTAGCGCGGCGGCATGATAGGCACCGGGGGAGATGCGGGCCGCCACGGACAGGATCCAGCCGGCCAGCAGGAAGTTGCCCACCACGGCGACGACGCCCACCAGGGCGGCGATGGCTCCGTCGGTCCCGGCGAGGAGCCAGGAGGCGAGGACGACGACCGGACCCACGAACGCGGCCCTGCGGACCGTGTTCCGGGCGATCCTGGCCTCAACGTCCACGTGCTCTCCGTTCCTCGTCCTCGAGTTCTCCCTGGACCTTGGCGTAGTGCCAGACCCGCATGAACCCGGAATATGACCCGAGCAGCGCGAGGCCGATCACGAACCAGGGCTCCGTACCGAGCCACCAATCGAGCAACAGCCCGATCAGGAGCCCGGCGACGATGGAGCCGAGGAAGGAGCCGCCGATGTCCGTCTTCTTCATGGACTCGGCGATCTCTTTGGTCGTGCCTTGTCTCGCCATGCCTCCGTTCCGGGCCGGGAGCGTACGTGGGTTGGCCATGCTGTACAAAACCTCGGGCGTTGCGATGGCTTCGCCCCCCATCGTGCCGTCCCCACGTCACCAGTTCGATGACGTGAGAGGTCATCGTCGATCGTTCTTGTCGGCCTGGGCCTTCCCAGAGGAGGGTGAGCCCGACAGGAAGTCGTGTCAGGTCCGGGTGCCCCGGATCCAATCGGCGTGCAGCCCGGCGTAGACGCCCCCGGTGGCGACCAGTTCGGCGTGGGTCCCGTCCTCGACGATCCGCCCCCCGTCGAACACGAGCACCCGGTCGGCGGCCTCGGCGGTCGAGAGCCGGTGGGCGATGGTGAGGCTCGTGCGCCCGGCCAGCAGCACCTCGAGGGCCCGGCGGAGCCCCACCTCGAGGGCGGGATCGACCGAGGAGGTCGCCTCGTCGAGGACGAGCAGGTCGGGATCGGCGATGGAGGCCCGCACCAGCGCGACGAGCTGGCGCTCCCCCGCCGAGAGGCGGCCGCCCCGCTCCCCCACCCGGGTGTCGAGTCCTTCGGGAAGGCTCGCCACCCACTCCGCGAGGCCGAGGTCGGCGAACGCCGCCTCCACCTCGGCGCGGGTGGCATCGAGCCGGCCGTAGCGGACGTTGCCCTCGATCGTGTCGTCGTGGAGGAACCCCTCCTGGGGCACGTAGGTGACCCGACGACGGAGCGACGCGAACGGGATCCGGTCGATCGGCACCCCGCCGATGTGGAAGTCGCCCGAGTCCCGCTCGAGGATGCGGGCGGCGAGCTTGGCGAACGTCGTCTTCCCCGACCCGGTCTCGCCGACGATCGCCACCCGCTCGCCCGGCGCCACCGTCAGTGTCACCCCGGCGACCGCCTCGGTCCCGTCCGGGTAGGTGTAGCCGAGGTCGACCAACTCGAGGCCGAGACGGCCCGGTGGCAGCGGCGTGCCGCCGGGGCCCGGGTCGGCCACCTCGATCGGCTCGTCGTGCACCTCGAAGATCCGCCGGAGGCCCGCCCCGGCGGCCTGGGCCGGGTCGAGGGTCTCCACCATCGTCTGGACCGGCTCCACCAGAAGCGCCACGAGGAAGAAGAAGGCCACCAACACGCCCGCGGTCACCTCGCCGGCCAGGCCGAGCCAGATCCCGAACGCCAGCACCCCGGCCGTGATCCCGCCGGCGTACGCCTCGGCGGTGGCGAACAGCACGTTGCCCAGCACCGCAGCCCGGAAGTCGGCTCGGAACTCCCGGAAGAGGGCCCGGTCGAGCTTGCGGAGCGTGTGGCGCTCGGCCCCGTGGGTTCGAACGATCGGCAGGCCCGAGATCGCCTCGCCGGTGGTCGCCATGACATCGGCGACCCGGAGCCGGGCCGTGTCGTGGGCGCGGGCCAGCACCCGCTGGAAGCCGAGCAACAACCCCCCGTAGACGGCCGTGGCGACGCCGACGAGCAGCGCCAGCTGCCACGAGTAGACCACCATGATCCCGAGCATCACGACCACCCGGGCGGAGCCGACCAGCAGCCCCACGCCGCCCCACTCCATGAACTCCTGCACCCGCTCGACGTCGTTGGTGACCCGGGCGATGAGCGCTCCCCGCCGGCGTTCCTGGGTGACGAGCACCGACTGGGCGTGGAGACGGGCGAACGTCTCGGTCCGCAGGACGTGGAGCCCCCGGGTGGAGGCCTCCATGAGGCGGATGCGGGCCGCCCGCGACGCCAGCACCCCGGCCACGACGAAGGTCGCCGCTCCGGCGCCGAGGCCGAGCACGGTGACTGGGTCGAGGCTGCCGAGCGAGCCGGCGTCGGTCAGCCGCTGGAGGTAGATGGGCACGACGACCTGGGCGCCGGTGCCGAGGAGGACGAGCACGAGCGTGAAGGCGAGACCGACGCGGAACGGCGGCACCTCCCGGATCGCCCGGACGACGACGGCACTCGCCGACCGCTCGCTCACGGCGAACCCTCCCGACGACGGGCGTCCTCTTCGTAGGCGGTGAGCAGGCGGACGTAGCCGGGTTGGGAGGCCAACAACTCGCCATGGCCGCCCTGGGCCACGACCCGGCCGTCGGCCATGAACACGACCTCGTCGGCAAGGGCGATCGTGGAGGAGCGGTAGGCGACGACCACCACCGTCGAGGGAAGGTCGGCCTCCCGAAGGGCACCGAGGATCTCGGCTTCGACCGAGGGATCGACGGCGGAGGTGGCGTCATCGAGCACCAGCAGCCGAGGACGTCGGAGCAGCGCCCGGGCGAGGGCGATCCGCTGCCGCTGGCCACCCGAGAGGGCGGCGCCCCGCTCGCCGATCCGGGTCTCGTACCCGCGCGGGAGGGACATGACGAACTCATGGGCTCGGGCGAGGCGGGCGGCGGCCTCCACCTCGTCGAACGGCACGTCGAGCCCCAGCGTCAGGTTGCCGAGGACGGTGTCGTCGAAGAGGAACGCCTCCTGGGGGACGTAGGCCACCTCGTCGGCGAGGGCGGCCGCCGCCAGGTCGCGCAGATCACGGCCGTCGAGGCGGATCGAGCCCGACCGCGGGTCCCACAGCCGCGCGAGGAGCACGGTGAGTGTCGTCTTCCCCGATCCGGTGGGCCCGACAACCGCCACGATGCGGCCCGAGGGGATGTCGAGGTCGACGTCGGCGAGGACCGGCAGCCCGTCGTAGCCGAAACCCACCGCCTCGGCCCCGACCCCGGCCCCGGCGTCGGGCGAGCCGGCGGGCCCGGTGCCGTGGCGGACGTGCTCGTCGGCGGTCAGCACCGCATCCACACGATCGGCCGAGGCGGTGGCGGCAGCGGTGTCGAAGATGACGAAGCCGATGAGTTGGATGGGCCAGAAGAGGAGGGTGAGCAGGTAGGCGATCGAGACGATGTCCCCGGCCGACACCGCCCCCTCGGCGACCCGCAGCACCCCGACGGTGACGATCACGACCTGGGCAACGGTCGGGATGCCCTCCACGAGCGCCTTGAAGTTCTCCCAGACCCGGCCGAGCCCGATGAGGTGGTCACGCAGCACCGCCGAGGATGCCTCGAAGCGCTCGGACTCCCAGTCCTCCCGGCCGAAGGCCTTGACGGTCAGGGCGCCGTCGAACGACTCGTGGGCGCCGGCGGCGAGGTTGCCGCGGAGACGCTGGACCACCTCGACGAGTGTGAACGTGACGTAGGCGCCACGCAGCTCGAGGATGATGGCGGTGCCGAGGAAGGCGAGGGCGATCCACCCGAGGGTCGGGTCGAGGAGGAAGACGAGGACGGTGGCGCCGATGAGCAGCACCGCCGAGCCGGTGGCGTACGGGAGTGGGTTGAGGACGGAGGTGGCCTGGGCCACGTCCGCCTCGGCGATCGAGATGAGGTTGCCGACGGCCTGGCGGTTGTACCAGTCCATGTCGAGCCGCAGGACCTGGGCCACGAACCTCCGACGCATGTCGCGTCGGTTCTGGAGGTAGAGCCACCCCGCCCCGATGCGGCGGGCGACGATGCCGGCCGCCTTGACGACGGCGACGCCGACGATGAGCCAGACCCCGGTCCAGACGATCGCGTCGTCGGCACCCTCGGTGAGGACGCCGAGCACCACCTCATCGGTGACCCACCCGATGACCCGACTGGAGGCGATGATCGAGCCCGCGTACACGAGCGCGCCGGAGAGGGCCACCGCGAAGGCCCACGGATGGGCGGCGATGAGCCCGGCGACGAGGCGGACACCCTTGCGGAGCACCGCCCAGAAGGAGGGGGAGGTGTCGGACACGCGACCGGCGATGGTAGGACCGGACGCGGGTCACGCCGCCCGAATTCCGAGGTCGGCCCCCGGACCGGCCGACCGGGCCGTGGGAGCTCCTCAGGCGGCGCGTTCGTCGACGAGCTGTGCGTCGTACGGCTCGATCATGATGCACTCGCCGGGGCACTCCTGGGCGGCCTCGACGGTGTCGTCGATGAGCTCGTCGGGCACCCGGGCGACGCCGCGGGCGCCTTCGGGACCGTGACCATCGCCGTCGCGACCGTCGAAGACGATCGTCTCGCCGAAGTGCTCGGCCTCCTCCTTGACGACCCAGAGGCCGTCGTCGCGACCGACGAAGACGTCGGGGGCGATCTCCTCGCAGATCCCGTCGCCGGTGCAGAGGTCCTGGTCGATCCAGACCATCAGCGTGGTGGTGTCGTCACTCATGTGGTTGTCCCCGATAGGTGGCCCCACACCTACCCGCAGACGCGGCCCACGAAACCCGGCCCCGGACCGGTTTGGCGAGCAGCGAGCCCGGGTAGGCGCTCGTCATGCGATCCTCCGACGACGTCACCGACGACGGGATCGACCAGCGATTCCGGGCCCTGCTCGAGGGGCTCCGAACGACGATCCCCGGGGTGATGGTCCTCTTCGCCTTCCTCCTCACGGTCCCGTTGTCGAGTCCGTTCACGACGGCCACGGCCGACCAGCGGGCGTCGTACTACGTCGCGTTCGCCGCCGCCGGCGCCGCCTCGGTGCTGCTCATCGCCCCCTCGGTGCACCAACGGGTCCGGGCACCGCTGACGGGGATACCTCGCAAGCACCTGGGCCACGTGCGAATCGCGGTGCACCTGGCCCTGGCCGGAACGGTGGCGGCCGCCGTCGCCATCGGCGCCGTCGCCTGGTTCGTCACCTCGCTGCTGTTCGGCGTGATCCCGGCCGCGGCGGTCGCCGCGGCCGTACTCGGCTTCACGACCTGGGCCTGGTTCTGGCTGCCCGTGTTCTCCTTCCGCACCGAGGACGACGGTGACTCCGGGTACGGTGACCGCCCATGACCGACCGGGGCACCACGGAATCGGCCACCGAGGCCATCACGCTGCCGGCGGACGATCGGGCCCCCGCTGCCGCCCGTCGGGCCGTGCGCGGGCATCTCGGGGACGGGTCGATCACCGAGGTCGCCGAGATCCTGACGTCGGAGATCGTGACCAACGTCCTCCGCCACCGTGGACTCGAAGGTGGCGAGGACCTGCTGCTCGCGATCGTCAGCGAGGACGGCACGTGCCGGGTCGAGGTCGTCGCGACGGGCCCCCCCGTCAGGGGCCCGAGCAAGGACGACCATCCCGGCGGCTTCGGCCTGCTGCTGGTCGATCGCCTCGCCGATGCGTGGGGCCTCGAGGCCGCGACCGGCCACGTCCGGGCCTGGTTCAAGCTGGCAGTGGCGCCAGCCAGACCCTGATCCCCGAGGGTTCGACGTCCCACCCCACCTCGGCCAGGCCCGGCACGAGCCGCTCCCACACCGGTCCCGGCTCCCAGACCACATCCGTGCCGCGACCGGCGATCTCCACCCGGTCGTCGTCCACGGTCACCTCGAGTTCCGCGACACCGGCCGTGGCGCCCACCTCGGCCGCCACCTCGCCCACCGCGATGGCGAGGTCGTCGAGGACACCCGCCTCGTCGTAGACGAATCGGGGGGCGGCGCCGACGACCAGGTCGATGACGCCGAGCCACCGGGGGTCGGCCGGCACCGTGAGACGGATCGGGCCTGGCATGGGCCGATGATACGATTGGCGCACCTCATGCTCCTCCATCTGACGACGTCCGACCACCGTGGGTGGCACCTCGTGGCGGCGAGCGGCGAGATCGACATCGCCTCGGCTCCGTCGCTCGACGGCGCGCTCGACGCGGCCATCGACGCCCACGCAGGTCCGGTGGCGGTCGACCTGCGGTCGGTCTCGTTCATGGACTCGAGTGGGCTCCGGTCCCTCCTCACGGCACGACGACGCCTCGCCGAGGACGGCCGACCACTCGGCCTCGTGTGCGGTCCCGGTCCGGTGCGTCGAGTGCTGGAGGTCGCCGGAGTGCTGGATCGGCTCCCAGTCGTCGACGAACCGGACGAGCTGCCCGACGAGTGACCGGCCCGGCCCGACTCGAGATCGATGCCACCGATGATGGCGTGGTGGTGGCCCGGGCCTTCGTTTCCGGCGTCCTGCGATCCCGGGAGGCAACCGAGGATGACATCGCCTCGGCACGGCTCGCCGTCTCCGAACTCGTCACCGCCTTCGTGCGGGAGGACGGGGGCCGGCTGGTGATCACCGTTCCCGAAGCCGACCTGGTGGAGATCGTTGGCGAGCGCCCACCCACGCCCGACGACATCGTCCTGCGGATCGCCTCGTCGGTGGCGGGCGTCGAATCGACGCCGGGTGGTTTCCGCATCCGAGTCGGTGGCCCGTGAGGGCGCTCGAGCTGGCGGCCGACCGGGACGCCCCCCGGGCCGCCAGGGCCTGGCTCGGCGCCGAGTTGGAGCTCGACCCCGTCCGAGGCGCCGCAGCGGCCCTCCTGGTCTCCGAGATCGTCGGCCGCACGGTGCTGGCCGGCAGCCCCGAGGGCATTCGTGTGGAGGTGGGGGACGTGGCGACGGCCCACCGGGTGTGGATCCAGCCAGGTGAGGTGCCCGATGACCTGACCGCCGAGGTCCTCGACCGCTTCGCGTTGCGCTGGGGCCACGACGCTGGCTCCGTCTGGTTCGACGTGCGGATGCCCGGGTCGGCATCGGCAGCGCTGGCCGACCAGTCGACGGATTCGCTGCTCGCCATCGTGAGCACCGATTCCGAGGCGCGCGACGAGGTCGTCCGGCGGCTCGCCCCGATGGCGATCGACATCTCCCGCCACTACCGGCACAAGGGCATCGCCGACGCCGACCTCGAGCAGGCGGCGGTCCTCGCAGTGCTCCGGGCCCTGGATCGGTACGACCCCGAAGCCGGTCGCTTCGAGCGCTTCGCCGCCGCCACCGTGTCCGGCGAGATGAAGCGCCTCCTACGCGACCGCGCCTGGTCGGTGCGGGTGCCCCGCGGTCTCCAGGAACGGGCCCTCGAGGTCGGACGGGCTCGCGAGGATCTCGCCCAACGGCTCGGCCGCACCCCCTCGCCGACCGAGGTGGCCACGGAAGTCGGCATGGACGTCGACGAGGTGGTGGCGGCGATCGGGGCGACCACGGCCTACACCGCGGCATCGATCGACGCGCCGCGACCGGGGTCGCCATCGCCCTCGGGCATCGGCGAGACCCTCGCCGACGAGCACGACGACCTGGCGCTGGTGGAGCAGCTGGGCGACCTCGGGCCCGCGCTGGCGGGGCTGCCCGAGCGAGAGCGGACGATCCTTCGCCTGCGCTTCGTCGACGAGCTGACCCAGTCGGAGATCGCCGAGCGGGTCGGCATCTCCCAGATGCACGTGTCACGGCTCCTGCGCCGCATCCTCGCGCACCTGCGCGACACGATCGACTGAGCGAACTGCCTCCGAGAAGGGGGAACTCCCCCGGAAGCAAGTCGACGTCGGCAGCCGGAAACGAGAAGGAGATCCCCCCGAAAGGGTGGATGGGCCCCGCCGGCCGACGCAGGAGGCAGGCGGGAGGGGCGGTTCCAGGGAGCGGCGAAGGGCCACCGTCATCTGGCTCCCCGGTCGCCGACCGGGAACCGGTTTGGCGGATCGGCTCGGTGGGTAGGGCCATCACGATCCAAAGAGGAGTGTCCATGACCACCACTGCAGAACGACTCCGGGAGACCGAGGAGCGCCTCGATCGGGCGAATCGGGCCCTCGACGCTGCCGAGGCGGCGGTCGGCAACGCCGCCGAGGCCGCCGAGGCCGTCGAGCGCTGGCGGAGTGATCCGCGGGCGATTGCCGTGGCGAGCACGGTGCTGGCAACCGTGATCGCGCTGATCGTGTGGCTCGTGGTCCGGCGCGAGGACTGACACCTCCCAGCCCATGACGACGAAGGGCCCCGGGACGTCCCGGGGCCCTTCGTCGTGCGTCTGCGGGGACTCAGAAGCGGTTCATCGCCTTGGGATTCGTGGCGGCCATGACGGGCTCGGCGTCGTCGATGACGCCGGCATCGTCGTCGTGGACGCCCACCGCCACGGTGCCCTCGGCGTCCGCGGAGAAGGTCTCCTGCCAGGCCTCGGACATGCCGGTGCCACGCATCCAGCCCACGGGCACCCCGAGCAGGGCGCCGAACCCGGCGCCGGCGAGGGCTCCGAAGACGAGGGGGATGACCTCGGTGACCGCGGCCACGATCCCGCCGACGATGCCAAAGACCACGGCGCCGATGCCGGCGGCGATCGCAACCCGACGGCCGAGCAGTCGCGGTCGCTCGGGCTCGTCGGACGGTCGCTCGACCGGCCAGGCACCGAGCAGCGAGATGTCGCGGGGTGGGACCCCTCCCTGCTCGAGTTCGAGGATCACCTCACGAGCGCGGCCGGCGTCCTCGTAGGCCGCGACGAGGTTGTGGTCTCGACGGACCTCGCCGAGGGTCGTCATGGGCGTGCCGGGATGGCGATCGATGTCGTCGACCGGCGGGGTGTCGGGTGAGGGGCTGCGTTCGTACATCATCTGCTCCGTGTGGGTCGGCCGCGACCTACCCGGCGTTCGGGCGACGGAAACCCGCAGCTCGCGCGACCGTGCAGGTTTGGACCGGCGGAACCACGGGTAGGCGGCCGACATGACACACCGAACCGACTCTGCCTATGCGCCGTCCGGCCTCGACGAGGGGACGGCGACCAAGGTCGGCGACCTGCTCCAGGATCGCCTCAACTCCCTCGTCGATCTCGGCCTGACGCTCAAGCACGTCCATTGGAACGTGGTCGGGCCCGGCTTCATCGCCGTCCACGAGATGCTCGACGAGCACGTGGCCGACGTGCGTCGGATGTCCGACGAGGTGGCCGAACGCATCGCCACGCTCGGCGGCATCCCCAACGGCCTGCCGGGCCACCTGACCGAGCATCGCCGGTGGGACGACTACGCCCTCGGCCGGGCCGTGGTGGAAGCCCACCTCGGGGCGCTCGACCTCGTCTACGACGGCATCCTCGCCGATCATCGGGCCGCGATCGGCGAAACCGCCGAGATGGACCCCGTCACCGAGGACGTGCTCATCGCCCAGACCGGCGTCCTCGAGCTCCAACAGTGGTTCATCCGGGCCCACTTGGTCAACACCTCCGGGGAGCTCTCGACCGCCGGCGCCGAGGACGAGCTCGACGCCGCCGCCCAGGCGGCCACGGCCGATCCGCGCGACTGACCCCGCACCCGGACCCCGAGTGATCGACCGGCCGCTGCGCGGCCGGGCGATCGCGACGTAGGCTTTCTGCATGCTCGACGATGTGGGGAGCCCGCCGGCACGGGCGAAGCCGGATGCCACCTCGCGCGACGGTGCGATCGCGGACGCCATGGAGGCGGCGCTCGTACCGACGGACCTGGACCTCGGGGATGACGTCGCCATCGCCGTTCGGTACGTCCCAAAGGCCGATCTCATCGGCGGTGACTTCTACGACGT
>JBFLKR010000280.1:0-7450 GCA_040883295.1 Acidimicrobiia bacterium | reverse complement strand
TCGGTCGGTTGGGGGGAGCCGAATCGCGTTCGAGGAGTCAACGGATCGTGGCGGCTCGTCGCCGCTCTCCGGCACCGCTCCCCTCCCACCTGCCTCCTGCGTCGGCCGGTGGGTCCCATGCCCCCTTCGGGGGATTTCCTTCGTTGGTGATGCCTCTCGACGTGGATGTGTCGGGCACGAACCGCGACAGAACACCCGCTGGGGGATCTCTTCCGCGTTTCCGTGGTTGCGGGTTCGAGTCCCCTCAGTACACCACCAGGTCGTCGCGGTGGATCACCACGCCGTCCTCGAGACGGTGGCCGGCGGCGGCCTCGACGGCGTCGGCCGCCAGTCGCGTCCGTCCCTTCGCCACCGGTGTCCCATCGGGCCCGACGACCTCGACGGCCTCCCCGGCCTCGAAGGAACCGGTGGCCCCCGTCACACCCACCGCCAACAACGACCGGCCGTGGTCGACGAGGGCCGCCACCGCCCCGGCATCGACCGCCACCCGCCCGCGGGTCGGCATGCCAAAGGCGATCCAGAGCTTGCGGGCCGGCAGGCCGGAGGGCTGGGGGGCGACCCAGGTCCCGACCTCCTCCCCGGCGACCGCCGCCACCGCGGCATCGGCGCGCGAAGAGCGGGCGACGACGGTCGGGATCCCCGACCATGCCGCCATCCGGGCGGCGGCCACCTTCGTGGCGATGCCGCCCGATCCGAACACGCCCTCGCCCGAGGTCGCCGCCACGCGGTCGAGCACCTCGTCGGTGTGGGCGACCGTGGCCACCAGGGTCGCGTCGTCGGTGCGGGGATCGGCGTCGAAGATCCCCTCGGTGTCGGTGAGGATCACCAGCATCCCGGCGTCGACGAGGTGGGAGACGATCGCCGCCAGCCGGTCGTTGTCTCCGAATCGGAGCTCGTCTACGACCACGACGTCGTTCTCGTTGACGACGGGCACGACGCCCCTGGCGAGCATCCGCTCCAGGGCATCGGACGAGTGCACGTACTGGCCTCGGTCCGCCAACACGTCCCGGGTCAGCAGCACCTGCGCCACGGCCCGACCGTGGCGGGCGAACGCCTCCGTGTAGGCATGGATGAGGTGTCCCTGGCCGACGGCCGCCGCCATCTGCAGGCCCGGGACGTCGGCCGGTCGCTGGTCGAGGCCGAGCGCCGGCAGGCCGGCGGCGACGGCGCCGCTGGTCACCAGGACGGTGGGATGGCCACGATCCCACAATGCCTCCACCTGCTCGGCGACGGCACCCAGGCGATCACGATCGAGGCCCCCACCGGGATCGGTCAGGCTCGACGAACCGACCTTGACGACGACCGGGCGGCCCGGCGCCACGGGATGTCTCATCGCACGACCTCCGCCTCGGCCTCGTCGCCGTCGTCCCACTCGTCTTCCCACGGCTCCTGTTCCGGTTCGTAGGTGAAGACGAGATCGCCGATCCGCACGTCGTCGCCCGCTCGGACGCCTGCCGCTTCGAGGGCGGCGTCCACGCCGAGGCGGGCCAGGCGGGCGGCGGCCACGTCGGCCGCCTCGGGCTTGGTCAGGTCGTCCAGGTTCACGGCCCGGGATGCATCGCGGCCGACGACCTCCCACACGGCGCCGGCGCGCCGCACCTCGAATGCCGGCGGAACCGGGCGATGCAGGACGAATCCCTCACGCTCGGGCACCCGATCGACAGTCCGATCGACGAGGGTGACGATCGCGTACATGAGCTCGGCAACGCCTTCCCCGGTCACCCCCGAGATCGGGAAGACCCGGTCGTGGCCGATCGTCGCGGCGAGCTGGTCCGGGTCGACGTCGGGGTGGAGGTCGGCCTTCGTGAGGGCGACCAGACGGGGACGCTGGGCGAGGGCCACCGCGTGGGCGGCCAACTCCGCGTCGAGCACCCGGTACTGGTCGACCGGGGCGCGGTCCTGGAGCGGGGAAGGATCGAGCAACAGCACGAGCACCATGGCCCGCTCGACGTGGCGAAGGAACTCATGCCCGAGGCCCCTGCCCTCGGCCGCGCCCTCGATGAGGCCGGGGATGTCGGCCAGGACGAACTCCTGCTCCCCCACCGACACCACCCCGAGGTTCGGCTGCAGCGTCGTGAAGGGGTAGTCGGCGATCTTGGGTCGTGCCGCCGAGACCCGGGCGATGAGCGTGCTCTTGCCGGCGTTCGGGAAACCGACGAGGGCGGCGTCGGCGAGCAGCTTCATCTCGAAGGTGAAGGTGCCCTCCTCGCCGTACTCGCCCTGCTCGGCGAACCCCGGCGCCCGATGGGCTCGCGACTGGAGCGCCACGTTGCCCCGGCCCCCACGGCCACCGGCGAGCACCCTGACCTGCTGCCCCGGCTCGACCAGGTCGGCCACGACCACCCCGGCCGCGTCGCGCACGACCGTGCCCGGCGGCACCGGGAGCACGACGTCGTCGCCGCGTCGACCGTGGCGGACGTCGCCCTCGCCGTGGGTGCCGTCACCGGCGGCATGGTGGGGCTGGCGCCGATAGCGGAGGAGCGTGGCGACCGAGTCGTCTGCCTCGACCACGACATCACCGCCGTCGCCGCCGGAGCCACCCTCCGGGCGGCCCTTGGGGCGGCCCTTCTGGCGCCGGAAGGCCACGACGCCCGCCCCGCCGTTGCCGGCGCGGAGATGGACGGTGACGAGGTCGACGAACACGCCTGGCGGCGTGTCAGTCGGAGATGACGTCCACGCGACGGCGGCCGTTGCGGGAGCCGTAGCGGACGGTGCCCTCGGCGAGGGCGAAGAGGGTGTCGTCGCTGCCACGACCCACGTTGTCGCCCGGGTGGATCCGGGTGCCGCGCTGGCGGACGAGGATGGCACCGGCGCCGACCGTCTGGCCGTCGAAGACCTTGGGGCCGAGTCGCTTCGCCTGGGAATCGCGGCCGTTCTTGGTGGAGCCGCCTGCCTTGGTCTTGGACATGCCCTTACTCCTTGGGGAGGTCGATACCGGTCACACGGACCGTGGTGTACCGCTGGCGATGGCCCTTGCGGCGCCGGCGCCCGGTCTTGGCCTGGTAGGTGAAGATGTCGATCTTGGGGCCCTTGTCGTCGGCCTCCAGCACCTCGGCGGTGACCGTTGCGCCGCCGAGTCGGGCGGGCTCGGTGATCGTGGTGCCGTCGTCGGAGACGATCAACAGCGGGGTGAAGGTCACGGTGTCGCCGACGCCGTCGATGCGGTCGACGGAGACGACGTCGCCGGGACTCACCTTCGCCTGGCGTCCTCCGGTCTTGATGATGGCGTACATGGTGTGAATCCTGTGCAGCGGCGACCACGGGGTCGGGGTGGGAACCGGGACAGGATACCGTCCCGACGCCCCTAGCCAACCCCGCTCAACCGATGGCCTCGTTGGCGGCGAGCTCGGCGGGTGAGGCCGGCCCGGCCCGCAGCGCCTCGTCCTCCTTGAGGAGCACGCCACGGCCGTCACAGTGGGGGCAGGGCTCGGAGAAGTTCTCGAGCAGTGACCGGGCCACGTTCTTGCGGGTCATCTCCACGAGGCCGAGGGGCGAGACGTCGTAGACCTGCGTCCGGGTCTTGTCGAGGGCGAGCACCTCTCGGAACTTCTGCATGAGCATCCGCTGGTTGCGCTCGGACTCCATGTCGATGAAGTCGATCACGATGATCCCACCGATGTCGCGCAGGCGGAGTTGGCGGCCGATCTCCTCGGCGGCCTCGAGATTGTTCTGGAGGACGGTCTCCTCGAGCGACGAGGACCCGACGAACTTCCCGGTGTTGACGTCGATGACCGTCAGCGCCTCCGTGCGGTCGATGACGAGGTGGCCACCCGACTTGAGGTAGACGCGACGATCGAGGGCCTTGCGGAGCTGGTCCTCGACATGGAATCGCTCGAAGAGCGGCATGGTGTCCTCGTAGACCTTGACCCGATCGACCAGGTCGGGGGCGGTCTCGTCGAGGTAGGCGCGTACCCGTTCGGCGGCGACCTCGTCGTCGATGAGCAGGCGGCGGAAGTCGTCGGTGAAGTGCTCGCGGATCACCCGGATGAGCAGCTCCGGCTCCTCGTGGATGAGGCGGGGTGCAGGGCCGGAGTCGGCCTCGGCGGCGATCGCCTCCCACTGGGCGACGAGCCGCTCGATGTCGGTGCGGATCTGCTCCTCGGTGGCACCGGCGGCGGCGGTGCGCACGATGACGCCGAACCCGGCCGGCTTCGCCTCCCGGATGATCTCTCGGAGGCGCCGCCGCTCCTCGTCCGGGAGTCGCCGTGAGATGCCCATGGCATCGGAGTCGGGGACGAGCACCAGGTAGCGGCCCGGCACCGAGATCTCGCCGGTGAGGCGGGCGCCCTTGGTGCCCATGGCGTCCTTGACGACCTGCACGAGGACCTTGTCGCCGTTGCGAAGTGCCTCCTCGATCCGGGGCTTGCGCTTGCCCCCACCCTCCGCCTTCACGTCCCCGGCATACAGCACGCCGTTCTTCGGCGCCCCGAAGTCCAAGAAGGCGGCCTCCATGCCCGGCAAAACGTTGCGCACCACCGCCAGGTAGACGTTGCCGGCGAGGCTCTCCGACTCCTCCGAGGCCACGAAGTGCTCGACGAGGGACGGGCCCTCCATGACGACCGCCTGCGTCTGGTGCGGACGCACCCGCACCAGCATCTGCCGGCGGACGCCGTCGGTGGCCGGGGGCGCCACCTCGGGGAGCGGGCGGCGGGCGGCGGGACGATCGGGGCGGGATCGGTCGCGGCGCTGGCGGGACGACCCGCCCTGCTGCTGCTGCTGGCCTTGTCTGCCCTGCTGCTTCTGGCCCTGTGTGCCCTGCTGCTTCTGGCCCTGTCGCTGCTTCTGCTTGCCGGAGCGCTGCCGGCCCTTGGACCGGCCGCCGTCGGCGGCCTCCTCGGTGGGTGGCTCGACCGACGTGACCCGACGGACCTCCACGGTCGTCCGGCCGACCTTGCGCAGCTTGCGTTCCTCGCGCGCCGAGTCGTCGCCTTTGCGCACCACCGTGGGTGCCTTGCGGCGGAACAGGGCCATGTTGTAACTCCTCCTCGACGCCACAGGCGCCGGTGAACCGGGTGGAAGCGGGTGCACATCCGCCGGCGAAGCAGGCCGCGGCATGGGCCACCAAGGGGTCTTGAACCCGGAAACAGCGTAGCAGCCGTCGGTCGCTGGCCCGACTCGCTACAGGTCGAGGTGCGGCTGCTCGGGCTCGGCAGGGTTCCAGCACCGTCGGCAGCGCGCCTCGTAGGCGTCCCCGGCCCCGAGCACGACGAGGTCGTCGGCGGTGATGGTCCGCTGGGTGAAGTTCGCCGGCTCGCCGCACCGGACGCACACCGCCAGGGCCTTCGTGACGTACTCGGCCCGACCGACGATGGTCGGGATCGGTTCGAAGGGCCGGCCGAGGTAGTCGAGGTCGAGCCCGGCGACGATCACCTGTCGGCCGCTGTCGGCCAGGTCCTCGACGACCTGGGTGAGTCCCAGGTCGAAGAACTGCGCCTCGTCCACGCCAACCACCTGGGTCCGCTCGTCGACGGCCGCCAACAATGCGGCGGAGTCGGGCACCGGGATCGCCTCGATGGAGAGCTCCGAGTGGGAGACCACCTCGGTCTCGGAGAAGCGGTCGTCGACGGCAGGCTTGAAGACCTGCACGGGACGGCGGGCGATGCGGACCCGGACGACCCGGCGGATGAGCTCCTCGCTCTTGCCGCTGAACATGGGCCCGCAGATGACCTCCACCCAGCCGTGGTCACGGGATCGGAACATGCGGTGAGCCTACGGCGGCTCGTCCCGGGCGGCTACCCGGAGAGCTCCACGCCGACGCCCTGCTTCCGTTGGCGACGCACCTGGGTCGCCGGTCGACGGACCCAGACGCTGTTGGCGATGCCGAGGGCCAAGGCGGTCGACAGCAGGCTCGAACCACCGGCCGAGAGGAACGGCAGCGGCAGGCCGGTCACCGGCACCAACCGCACCGTCATGCCGATGTTCACGAACACCTGGAAGGCGATCACCGCCGCCACCCCGGTCAGCAGGAGTCGGGCGAACTCGTCGTCTGCGGTGGCGGCGATCACGAGCAGCCGCCAGAGGATGATGGCGTAGACGGCGATGACGACCACGGCGCCGATGAACCCGAGCTGTTCGCCGATGGCGGTGAAGATGAAGTCCGACTCCTGCTCGGGCACGAAGCTCAGTTGGGTCAGGTTCCCCTGGAACAAGCCCTTGCCGGCGAACTGCCCGGACCCGATGGCGGTGATCGACTGCAACTGGTTGTAGGCGTCCCCGAGCGGGTCGGCGGTCGGGTCGAGGAAGCTCGTGATGCGCGACACCTGGTACTCGGACAGGAAGCCGAGCCGGTAGGCGATCCACGCTCCCCCGCCGGAGACCACGGCCAACAGGCCGATCTGGCGCCAGGACGCTCCCGCCGCCCAGATGAGCACGGCTCCCATGAACAGGAACACGAGGGTCGTGCCGAGATCGGGCTGGCGCACGATGAGCGCCGCGGGGACCGCCAGCAGGCCGAGGGCCTGGAGGATCTTCCGCCACGGGAGGAACCCCGGATCGCCCTCGTCCGCCCGCCCCCGGGCCAGGACCGCGGCCATGACCGCCGCCATCGCCGGTTTGGCGAACTCCGAGGGCTGGAGCGAGGCACCGCCGATCAGGATCCATCGCTGCGCCCCGTTCACCTCGGGGAAGAAGTAGGTGGCGACGATGCCGAGCACCGTCAGCGCGTAGACCGCCCAGGCGAAGTGCTGGAGCTCCTTGTAGTCGAGGAACGAGACGAGGAGGAAGGCGACGATGCCGATCCCCGCCCAGATCGCCTGCCGACGCATCGCGAGGAAGGGGTCGAGCCCGGCCGCCTCCAGGGGGCCCTTGGTGGCGGAATAGATCATCGTGATCCCGACCGCGATGAGCAGGAGCATGGCCAGGAAGAGGATCGGATCCCAGCCGGAGGCGACGCCGGAGCGTCGCTCGCGCTCGGCGAACAGCGTCATGGGTCCGCCACCTCCGCCGCCTCGATGTCGCCCTCGGACTGGCCGACGATCTCCGACGGGTCGACCCCCGGGTCGACCCGGAGGATCGGGTCGTCGAGCGGGTTTCGCTCGAACCCGTCCTGCCACGGGAAGGGCTGGCCGAGCTCGCCGTCCGCCACGAGGGGCACGACCTCCTCGCCAAGGAGGTGCTGCATGATCGCCCGGGCGATCGGGGCCGCCACCTGGCTGCCGGCTCCACCCTCCTCCACGACGACGGCCACGACGTACTCGGGATCGTCGATGGGAGTCACCCCGACGAACCACGAGTGGGGCAGCTTGGTGAGGGGGTCCACGTCGGCGGTCCCGGTCTTTCCACCGGTCAGGCCGGGCTGCTCCATCACCTCGAAGGCGGTGCTGGCCGTCCCCTCGGTGGTGACGCCTCGCATGTCCCGTCGGAACTCGCCGAGGAAACCGGGTGGGAGGTCCAGGGCGACGCTCGGCGCCATCGCCTCGGACACGAGGTTGCCGCGGTGGTCGTGGATCGA
>JBFLKR010000006.1:0-6342 GCA_040883295.1 Acidimicrobiia bacterium | reverse complement strand
TCGAAACCCATGCCGAGATTCGACGCCGGGATCGACACGACGATCGCCGCTCGGGGCGGCTCGCCCACGGTCGGCACGAGCGCCAGCAGCGAGGCGGGGTTCCCGTGGTGGGTCATCAACCCGCCCCCCTCCCCCGGCTCGATGGCCCGGTGGGTGAGTTCGTCGGCCTCGATGTCGGCATCCACGAAGACGACGAGGTCCCGGCCGGCCGCCTCGAGGGCCAGTTCCGGGGTGAGTTGGGACTGGGATCGGACCGTGACGCCCGGGAGGCCCTTCGCCTCGACGGCGTCGGCCACCCGTCGACCGGCTCCGTCGTCGGCGCGCAAGTCATTGCCGTAACCGACGACGAGGACGTCAGTCACGCTGCACGCGGCAGACCGTCTCCCCGGAGGCGTCGACGAGGTCGACGACCAGCGGCATTTCGCCGATGGCGTGGGTGGAACAGCTCAGGCACGGGTCGAACGCCCGGATCCCGGCCTCGATCCGGTTGAGGACGCCTTCGGGGATCTGCGGGCCGTCGATCCACTCCTTGGCGATCTGGAGCACCGTGGCGTTCATGGCCAGGTTGTTCTGGCCCGTGGCGATGATCAGGTTCACCTTCGTCAGGAGCCCGTCGTCGTCGACGTGGTACTCGTGGAACAGCGTGCCTCGGGGCGCCTCGGACACCCCCACCGCGACGTTGCGATTGGCATCGGCCTCAGCCCGCACCTTCGTGTCGAGGAGGTCGGGATGGGCGAGGTGGTCGGCCATCCGCTCGGTGGCGGCGAGGATCTCGACGAGTCGGGCGTAGTGATAGAAGAACGACGAGTTGGCCACCCCGCCCACTCGCTCCCGGTAGGCGGCCAGCGCCTCGTCGGCCACCGGGGTACCCATCGTCTCGCACAGGTTGAGGCGGGCCAGCGGCCCCACCCGGTACATGCCCGCCTCCGGCCGGTCGCCGTCACCCACCCGCGGTTTGAAGTAGGGCGACTTGAGGTAGGAGTCCCGGTTGGCCGCCTCACCGACCAACCGCCGGTAGCCGGCCGGCTTCGCCCGATCGGCCACCACGGCCCCCTCGGCGTCGACGACCTTGAGGTGGCCGTCGTAGTGCTCCCAGGTGCCGTCCTCGTTGGCGAGTCCCAGGTGGAGGCTGGGGAAGGACCCGAAGGCGTCGACCTCCCGCTCGAATCGGTCGATGATGGAGATGAACAGCTCGAGGGCGTCCTCGGCGGTGGAGCGGGCCTCGGCGAGTCGTTCGGTGAGGTCGTCGCGGGTCGCCTCGGACATCGGGGAGGCGACGCCACCCGGCACGATCCCGGGCGCATGCACCTTGCGACCGGCGATCGCCTCGATGACGGACTGGCCGAACGAGCGCAGTCGGATGCCACGGCGGGCCAGCTCCGGTTCGGCCGACATGAGGCCGAACACGTTGCGGATCGCCGGGTCGGCGTCCATCCCCAGCAGCAGGTCGGGGGCGCTCAGGTGGAAGAAGCTGAGGGCGTGGGACTGGATGATCTGGCCGAGATTGGCGATCCGTCGGAGACGTTCGGCCGCCGGGGGGATGGTGACGCCCATGATGGCGTCGCCGGCCTTGGCCGACGCCAGCAGGTGGCTGACCGGGCAGATGCCGCAGGTGCGGGCCGTGAGGCTCGGCATCTCCCACACCGGCCGACCCACGCAGAACTCCTCGAAGCCGCGGAACTCGGTCACGTGGAAGCGGGCGTCGGACACCGACCCGCCCTCGTCGAGCTCGATGGTGATCTTGGCGTGCCCCTCGATGCGGGTGACGGGGTCGATGACGGTGAGGTCGTGCACGATGCGCTCCTAGCCCCGACGGATGTCTTCTCGGACGTCGTGGCCTCGCCGCCCGGCCAGCAACGTCTCGACCGCCCGGCGGATCTCGTCCGATGATGGCGGGCAGCCGGGCATGAAATAGTCGACCTCCACGACCCGATGCAGCGGGAGCACCTGGGCCAGGAGGGGCGGCACGATGCCTTCGGCGTCCGGCACGACGCCGTCGCGATCGGGCGCATCGACATACACCCGCTCGAGGATGGCCCGGGGATCACCGAGCGGGTTCCGGAGCGCCGTGACGTTGCCCGACACCGCGCAGTCGCCGAACGAGGCCACCAGTCGCGAGTTGGCGCGCACCAGCTTGGCCAGTTCCAGGTTCTCCTCGTTGGCGACGGCCCCCTCGACCAGCGTGATGTCGACGTCGGCGGGGAACTCCTTCACGTCGGCGATCGGGGTGAACACGACGTCGACGAGGTCGGCGAGCTCGAAGAGCCACTCGTCCATGTCGAGGAACGACATGTGACAGCCCGAGCAGCCGGCCAGCCACACGGTGGCGAAACGGGGCTTGCTCATCGGAACTCCTCGGGGTCGATCCACTCACCGCGCCGGCGGGCGGCGGCGAGGCGGCTGATGACGTCGGCGGAGTGCTCCATCTCCCCGACGGCCTTCCCCTGGTAGAAGAGCGCCCCGGTCGGGCAGACGGCGACGCACTTGCCGCACCAGGTGCACGAGGTGGACTCGCCCCAGGGCTTGTCCAACTCGGCGACGATCTCGGCGCGGTTGCCTCGGTCGGCGACGTCCCAGACGTGGGCGCCCTCGATCTCGTCGCAGACCCGGACACAGCGGGTGCAGAGGATGCAGCGGTTGTGGTCGAGGGCGTACTTGGGGTGGGAGGCGTCGATGGCCCGGTTCGGTGCCTGCTGGTCGTAGCGGACGTGGTCCATGCCGGCCATGACCGCCATGTCCTGGAGTTCGCAGTGGCCGTTGGCCACGCACACGGCGCAGACGTGGTTGCCCTCGGCGAAGAGCAGTTCGAGGATCGACTTCCGATAGGCCCGCAGCCGAGCGGTGTCGATGTGCACTTCCATGTCCGGCTTCACCGGCTCGGCGCAGGCCGGACGGAGGCGGTGGTCCTCGGCCACCTCCACGACACACACGCGACAGCCGCCCCAGATCGAGAGGCCCTCGAGGAAGCAGAGCGCCGGGATGTCGATGTCGTGGCGACGGGCGACCTGGAGGACGGTCTCGTCCTCGTAGGCCTCGACCTCCTGCCCGTCGAGGGTGATCGTCACGGTGGGGCGACGGTCACGCACCGACGAGCTCCTCGTACTCGGACTTGAAGTAGTGCATGGTGCTCAACACCGGGTTCGGGGCGGCCTGGCCGAGACCACACAGCGAGGTGTCCCGCACCACCTGGCAGAGGTCCTGCAGTTGCTTGAGGTCGGCCGGAGTCCCCTGGCCGTCGATCATGCGCTCGAGCAGACCGTGCATCTGCACGGTGCCGGCCCGGCACGGGGTGCACTTGCCGCAGCTCTCGTCCATCGAGAACTCGGTGAAGAACTTGGCGATCTCGGGCATCGACACATCCTCGTCCATGACGATGAGGCCACCCGAACCCATGATCGAGCCGAGGTTGCGGAGGCTCTCGTAGTCGACGGGCGTGTCGAGGAACTCCGCCGGGATGCAGCCACCGGATGGCCCGCCGGTCTGGGCGGCCTTGAACGTCTTGCCGTCGATGATCCCACCCCCGATGTCCTCGACGATGCGACGGAGGCTGGTCCCCATCGGCACCTCGATGAGGCCCGTGTTGACGAGGTCGCCGGCGAGGGCGAAGACCTTGGTGCCGGTGCTCTCGGGGGTGCCGATCGAGGCGAACCAGTCGGCACCGTTCACGACGATCGACGAGATGTTGGCGAGCGTCTCGACGTTGTTGATCATCGTCGGGTGGCCCCACAGCCCGTGCTCGGTGGGATAGGGCGGCCGCAGGTGGGGCTGGCCGCGTTTGCCCTCGATCGACGCCATGAGCGCCGTCTCCTCGCCACACACGAAGGCCCCCGCCCCGATGCGCACCTCGACGTGGACGTTGACGTCGGTGCCGAGGATGCGGCGACCGATGAGGCGGTTGCGCCGCGCCACCCGGATCGCCCGCTCGAGGCGGCCGATGGCTCGGGGGTACTCGGCCCGGACGTAGATGTAGGCGTGGTCGGCGCCGGTGGCGTAGGCGGCCAGGATCAGGCCTTCCAGCAGTCGGTGGGGGTCGTCCTCCATGACGGTCCGGTCCATGTAGGCGCCCGGGTCGCCCTCGTCGCCGTTGGCGACGACGTATTTGCGCTCCGACGGTGCAGCCGCCAGCAGTGCCCACTTCTTGCCCGTGGGGTAGCCGGCGCCGCCGCGGCCCCGGATGCCGGAGCGCTGCACCTCCTCGAGAACCTGCTGGGGGGTCATCGACGTGAGCGCCTTCTGCAGGCCCCGGTAGCCACCGTGGGCGACGTAGCCCTCGATGCGATCCGGGTCGATGATCCCGGCGTTGGCGAGCACGATCTTCTCCTGGGAGGCGAAGAACGGCGCCCGTTCGTCGATGATGTGGGTGTCGATGGGCTGGCGGTCGCGACAGTGGGAGCGGATGATGTCGGTGGCGACGGTGGTGTCGACGTCGGCGTACATCGTCTCCTCGGCGCCGCGCCGCAGCACCCGCACGAGCGGGCCCCGGGAACAGAGGCCCTGGCAGCCGGTGGGGACGAGTTGGATGTCGAGGCCGAGGTCGTCCTCGTCGATGGCTTCCTCCATCGCCCGGAACGACTTGCCCGCCCCGGCCGACAGGCACGCCGTGGACGTGCAGGCCTTCACCCGCCACGGGTAGCGGGTGCGGGCCTCGAGCTCCCGTTCGGTGGTCTCGTGGAGGTCGATCACCTCGGCCATCAGGCCTCCTCGTCGGCGGCCAGCGTCGCTCCGATCAGGGCGAGCGTGGCGGGCGGGTCGAGGTGGCCGTGGAACTCGCCGTCGACGACCACGATCGGGGCCATCCCACACGAACCGATGCAGCGGGCGGTCGTGAGCGAGAGCCGACCATCCTCCGAGGTCCCGCCGTCGGCGACCTCGTAGGCCTCGCCGATCGCCTCGACGATGTCGTCGGCGCCCTTCACGAAACACGCGGTGCCGGTGCACACCATGCACGTGTGGTCACCCGGGGATTCGAAGGTGAAGAGCTGGTAGAAGGTGGCGACCCCGTAGACCATGCTCGGCGGGAGTCGCAGCGCCCGCGCGACGTACAGGAGGACGTCGTCGGAGAGGTGGCCGAAGACGTCCTGGGCGACGTGGAGCGTTTCGATTAGTTGGTGCTGCTCGTAGCGCACCCGCTTGAGGTGCTTGTCGACGAGCGCGAAGCGATCATCACCTGACGGGTGGCTCGCATCCTCGGCCGCCCGGGTGCCCACGGTCGTCGTCATCGGCGGTCGACCCTCCCGAGATCGTCGGGGCGAGCCTACGCATCGACGGGGGCGACTCCGCCGATTCAGGCCCCGGCCACCAACTGGGGTTCGGACAACTGGGCGGCGAGCGCCGTGCTCGGGCGCTGGGGATCACGATGGTGGTGCGCCCCACCATCGGGCGCTCGAGCGCCTCCCCGGACCAGCGTCTCGATCTGGGCATCGAGGGAGCTCGTCGCCTCGTCGAGGATGAGGATGCGGGGGTCGTCCCCGTCGATCGGGTCGTCGCCGGGGCCCTATCGTGCAGGTCACCGACGACGGGATCCCATGGCCACATCCGAGATGCACGAGTTGGTGGAGGCCGTCGGACCCGATGTCGAACGGCTGATGGCTGAGCACCAGGAGCGTCGGTCCGACTGGTACTTCCATGACATCGTGCCGTGGGAACGGGGCGAGAGTTTCAGGGACAAGCCCTGGGATCCTTCCCAGTGCACGATCTCCGAGTCGGCCCGCGCATCGCTGGTCCTGAACCTGCTCACAGAGGACAACCTCCCCTATTACCACTCGCTCCTCGAGCGCCACCTTCCCGACACCCCCGCGTTCTCGCGGTGGAACCGGCTGTGGACCGCCGAGGAGGGGCAGCACGCCATCGCGATCCGCAGCTACCTGCTCACCTCGCGCAACGCCGACCCTCACCAGCTGGAGGTAGACCGGAAGGCGACGGTCACCAACGGCTACGAACCGAGCTTCGACGACCCCGCCGAGATCTTCGCCTACACCGCCACCCAGGAGCTCGCCACCCGAGTGAGCCACCGCAACGCCGGCAAGCTGACCGACGACCCCGCCGCCTTCGAGCTGATGCGCCACGTCGCGGCCGACGAGAACCACCACTTCATCTTCTACAAGGGCGTGATGGCGGCGATGCTCGACGAGGCGCCCGACCTCGTGCTTGGGGGCATCCACATGGTGTTCCAGAACTTCCAGATGCCGGGGGTGGCGATGCCCAGCTTCATCCGGCGGTCGATCGAGGTTGCCAAAGCCGGGGTGTACAACCTCCGAATCCACCACGACCGGGTCCTGATGCCCCTGATCAAGGACTGGCGGATCGAACACCTCAGCCTCGGACCCACCGCCGCCGAGCTCC
>JBFLKR010000047.1:0-2840 GCA_040883295.1 Acidimicrobiia bacterium | reverse complement strand
CTCGGTGGCCGTCAGGTCGAAGATGACGTGCTTCTCGAGGAGCTCGAGGAGCGTCGGGATGGCCGTGACGCCCTTGTCCTGGGTCGCCGCCATTCCCCACTGCATGATCACGCCGTGGTGGAACTGGCGGGTGAAGTCGCCACCGGGGATCGTCTTGCGGACCCGGGCGAACGCCAACATGTCCGTCCCCCGCAGGAACTGGACGCCCGCCTGCAGGTTCGCCTTGGCCGCCTCGTCGTTGAGGCGGATCGGGACCTCGACCTCGAACCCGCCGAACTCGTCGACGAGCTCCACGAAGCCCTGGAAACCGGTCACGAGGTAGCCCTGGTACTCGAGGCCCGTGAGGATCTCGGCGGTCTCCACCACCCGCTCGGGACCATTCGAGGCCATGACGTTGGTGAACTTCGACCGGCCGCCTCCCGGTGTCTCCACCCAGGCGTCGCGGGGGATGCCGACGATCGAGGCTCCGGACCCGTCCGGGGAGATCGTGACGATGTGGTGGGAGTCGGCCCGGTAGCCGGTGACGCTCTGGCCGGGGCGGGCATCGGAGCCGATGACGTAGAGCTGGATCAGCTCGGGGCCGTACCAGGGCTCGGACCCGAGCGACGCCAGCGTCCCGGCCACGATCGTCCAGTCGTCGTCGGTGCCGACGGCATAGAGGACATCGGTGCCATCCGTCAGCACCGCCACGTCCTCGCCGGCGACGCTGCCGGTGTGGGCGGTCAGCTCGACCGGGCCGTCGGTGCCGGCGGTCGCCCCGGCCAAGTGGTCGGAGAACTCCGGGTCGACGGCCGACCGGTCGTCGTAGAGGGACTCCACCGCGTCGACGAGTCCGGGGGTGCCGTCGGCGATCGCGACCTCGACGGCCGCTGGGGTCTCGGTGGTGGTGGTCTCGGCCTCGGTGGTCACCGGGTCGGGAGCCGAGGGCTCCGAACCGGACGTCGTGGAGGTGTCGGCGGCCTCGTCCCCGCCACAGGCGGTGACGGCGAGGGCCAGGACCAGCAAGGTCGTGAGAACGCGTAGGCGTGACATGACTCCGGGTGGGGTCGGGGAAAGCCGGCGTACAAGTGTGCGTGGCAGGGGCCGCATCGTATACTCCCGCCCGCTCAAGCCGCTCCGCCCGATCCGGGTCGCCGCGGGCCCCCGAGCGCCGTCGTCGATGGAGAGACCAACACCATGGAACCCTCGCAGCTGATCACGACCCTCGCCCTGGTATCGGGCGTCGCCGCGATCGCGCTCGCCGTCGTCTTCACCCGTCAGGTGTATGCGGCCCCCCAGGGCAATGACCGGATGAAGGAACTGTCCGCGGCCATCCGTGAAGGCGCGATGGCCTTCCTCCGGGCCGAGTACATGTGGGTGTCGGTCTTCGTCGTGATCCTCGCCCTGCTCATCGGGTTCCTGCTCGACGACGGCTGGCTGCGGGCCCTGGCCTACGTGGTCGGCGCGATCCTCTCGGCAGGTGCGGGCTTCGTGGGGATGCGGATCGCCACCGCCGCCAACGCCCGGACCACCGAAGCCGCCCGCACCGGTGGGGTCGCCAAAGCCCTTCCGCTCGCCTTCCGCGGCGGCGCCGTCATGGGCTTCACCGTGGCCGGTCTCGGCCTTCTCGGCGTGACCGCCGGCTGGGCGATCTTCTCGGCCGTCCTCGGCGACACCGAGACGATCCGGACCGCCGACATCGTGGCCGCCATCGGCCTCGGTGGCTCGTCGATCGCCCTCTTCGCCCGTGTCGGTGGCGGCATCTACACCAAGGCCGCCGACGTCGGCGCCGACCTCGTCGGCAAGGTCGAGGCCGGCATCCCCGAGGACGACCCCCGCAACCCCGCCGTCATCGCCGACAACGTCGGCGACAACGTGGGTGACGTCGCCGGGATGGGCGCCGACCTCTTCGAGTCGTACGTCGGGTCGCTCGTCGCCCCGATCGCCTTCGCCGCCATCGTCTTCACCGGCGATCTCCAGACGGCAGGCATCTTCTTCCCGCTCGCCGTCGGCACCTTCGGCATGTTCGCCTCGATCATCGGCTCGTTCCTCGTCAAGCCCACCGACGACAGCCACCTCGCCGCCGCCCTCCACCGGGGCACCAACTTCGCCATGATCGTGACGGCGATCGGCGTGGCCGGGATCGCCTGGTGGTTGTTCGGTGACATCGCCGACAACTGGGCCGGGCTCTGGCTGGCGGTGGTCATCGGCCTGATCGTCGGCTTCGCGATCGGCAAGATCTCGGAGATCTTCACCTCCGACGAGTACAAGACCGTCAAGGAGATCGCCCGCCAGGCCGAGACCGGCCCCGCCACCGTGATCCTCGCCGGCGTCGCCGAGGGCAAGCGATCGGCCGCCTACTCGGTGATCGTCGTCACCGCCGGCATCGGCGGCGCCTTCTGGGCCGGCCAGTGGGCGCTCGGCGCCGACGGCGGCGTGTACGGCGTCGCCATCGCCGCCATCGGCGTGCTTGCCACCCTCGGGATCACCATCGCCGTGGATGCCTACGGCCCGATCGCCGACAACGCCGGCGGCATCGCCGAGATGGCCCACCTCGACCCCGAGGTCCGCGAGGCCACCGACGCCCTCGACTCGCTCGGCAACACCACGGCGGCCATCGCCAAGGGCTTCGCCATCGCGTCGGCGGCGGTGACGGCCCTCGCGCTCTTCTCCACCTTCACCCAGGCAGTGGGGGCGGCGGCCACCGCCAACGGGGTCGAGAACCCGCTGGCCGACGGGATCAACATCATCAACGTCACCACGACGATGGGGTTGTTCCTCGGGGCGATGTTCCCGTTCCTGTTCGCGGCCCTCACCATCAACGCGGTGGGCCGGGCGGCCTTCACGATGATCGAGGAGGT
>JBFLKR010000046.1:0-3291 GCA_040883295.1 Acidimicrobiia bacterium | reverse complement strand
TTGGCCGCCTGGTCACCGCCGCCGCCCACCACCGGCGTGCCGGCGACCAGGCCCGTGGCCGCGGCGGCGGCTTCGGACACCACGCCGGTGACCTCGGTGCCCTCGTGGGTCGGCGGGAACAGCCCCGGGGGGAGGTCGAGCGCCCCGAGCACCTCGCCCGACCAGTCGCGGGAGGCCAGGTCGAAGAGAATCGTCCCGGACCCACCGGCCCGGTCCACGGCGACGTCGCCGGTGAGCCGGTACCGGACGTAGTCCTTCGGCAGCAGCAGATGGGCGGCGCGGGCGAAGACCTCGGGTTCGTGGTTGCGCACCCAGAGGACCTTTGGAGCGGTGAACCCCGTCAGCGCGTCGTTCCCGGTCACCTCGATCAGACGCGCCCGACCGACTCGCTCACGGATCTCGTCGCATTCGGCCTGGGTCCGCTGGTCGTTCCAGAGGATCGCCGGCCGCAGCACCTCCCCCGCCCGGTCGAGGAGGACCAGCCCATGCATCTGGCCGGTGAGGCCGATCGCGGCGACGTCGGCACCGTCGACCCCCGCCTCGGCGAGGGCGGCCCGGATGGCCGCCTTGGTGGCCGCCCACCACTGGACCGGGTCCTGCTCCGACCACAGCGGGCGCCGGGCCTCGACGGTGTGGGGCGCACGCCCCACCGCGACGATGGCGCCGTCGGCGTCCATGAGGAGCGCCTTGGTGGCGGTGGTCGAGCTGTCGATGCCGAGGTAGTGGCTCATGGCGGGCTCCCGGAGATCGTGGGCAGGTCGGCGAGGACGTCGTCGAGGCGACGATCGCCCAGGGGCGTCAGCCACCAGGTCTCCCGGTGGCGCACCGTCGCCCCCGGCCGGAGCGTGACGAGCGGGCCGAGGGTCTCGAGCTCCAGGAAGCGGTCGTCGCGGTAGCACTGGGCGGTGGCCCCGAAGTCGACGTGATCGGCTCCGTCGTCGTGGGGCGTCGCCCACTTCACGAACAGTTCCCCGTCCACTGCGTACGCCAGCCATCCACGCCGGTTGGCGGTCCCGACCTTCGCCTTGGCCGAGTCCGAGGAGGAGTGGACGCGCACCTCGTCCCGGCGGAGGTCGAGTTCGGGATCGGCGGGGTCGGTGTACGGCCACAGCACGAGGGCCCGGTTCGGCTGGACGGCGTCGACATCGACCGGCTCGTCGGCCAACGGGACGACGGCCGTGCCGCCCACCGCCAGCTGGGTGATGGCCCATGGGGCGCACCGCACCGGGGTCGTCCCGGTGTGGTGCAGCACGTGGTCGACCACGAGGTGCTCGCCGGCCGCCCGCACCTCCAGGGCGGGGACCAGGCCGTCGGCATCGGGATGGCCGGTCACCACGAGGCCACCATCGAGTTCCTCGAGCCGGACCGGCCGGGCGTCGGGCCGGTAGGTCGTCGCCGGCACCTCGGGGGCTCGCCACAGCCGATGGCCGCCGATGAACGCGAAGGTGCCGACCGTCGGGTGCTCGATGACCTCGCCGGGGAGGCGGGCGAAGGGTGATGGCCCGTCGGGCCGTCGGCACCCGAGGATCCGGGGGCCGGCGTCGAGGACCACCTCCAGCACCATCGGGCCGACGACGACCGAGCGGGTCCTGGCACCCGGGAAGGGAGCGGTCACGTCGGCGAGCCTACCGACGCCGAGCGGGGGCCCCGTGGCGGCGGGGTAGCGTCGGGAACGGATGCACGCCAACCCGGTCGTCGAGCGCCTCGGCCGCCCACTTCGCCTCGCCGTCATCGGTGGTGGGCCCGGGAGCTTCATCGGTGGGATCCACCGGGCGGCCGCCCGGCTCGACGGCCGGTACGAGCTCGTCGGGGGTGCCGTCTCCTCCGACCCCGATCGATCCCGGGCCGCCGGCGCCCTGCTGGGGATCGCACCCGAGCGGGCCCACGCCGACGCGCTGGAGCTGCTCGACGCCGAGGCGAATCGGGCCGACGGCGCCGAGGTGGTGGCGATCATGACACCCAACGACAGCCACCATCGCCTCGTCGTGGCCGCCCTCGAGCGGGGGTTCGACGTCGTCTGCGACAAGCCGCTCACCAACACGGTCGACGAGGCGCTCGACGTGCGGCGCCGGGTCCGTGACACCGGTCTCGTCCTCTGCCTCACCCACAACTACTCGGGCTACGCGATGGTGCGCCAGGCCCGCGCCATGGTCGTCGACGGCCGGCTCGGCGACGTCCGCCTCGTACAGGTGTCCTACGTGCAGGGCAACAAGGCGTCCGAGGACGACCCCTCCCCCGTCGACGGGCCGCTGCCGTGGCGGTTCGACCCCGACCGGGGTGGGCCGTCGCTCGTGCTCGGTGACATCGGGACCCACGCCCACCACCTCGTGCGGTTCGTCACCGGCCTCGAGGTCACCGAGGTGGCGGCCGAGGTCGGCCACGTGGCACCCGCCCGGGTCGTGGACGACTTCGCCGGTGCCCTCCTCCGTCTCGACGGCGGCGCCCGGGGCTCGTTCTGGGTGACCCAGGCTGCCGCCGGGGTGGAGAACGACCTCCGCATCCGCGTCTCCGGCACCCGCGGCACCCTCGAGTGGCGCCAGGAGGACCCCACCCGGCTCGTGGTGCGCCCCATCGACGCCCCGGTCCAGGTGCTGACCCCGAACGGGCCAGGCACGCTCCCGGCGGCCGCCCGGGCGACCCGCATCGTCGCCGGGCACCCCGAGGCCTTCCTCGAGGCATTCGCCAACCTCTACTCGGATGCCGCCGAGGCCATCGTGGCCCGGCGCACGGGCGAGCCCGCCGACCCGCTCGCCCTCGATTTCCCCACCGTCGACGACGGGGTCGCCGGGGTCCGGTTCGTCGCCGCGGCCCTCGCCTCGAGCGCCGCCGGTGGGACCTGGACCACGATCGACCACGACCACGGAGGCCCGACATGACCGACACGCTGCGATGGGGCATCATCAGCACCGCCGACATCGGGATGACGAAAGTGACGCCCGCCATCCAGGAGGCCGCCAACGCGGAGGTGGTCGCCATCGCCTCCCGGGGCGAGGACCGGGCACGGACCGCCGCCGATCGACTCGGCATTCCGACCGCCTACGGGAGCTACGAGGCGCTGCTGGAGGCCGACGACGTCGATGCCGTCTAAATCCCCCTCCCGAACGACCAGCACGCCGAGTGGACCATGCGGGCCGCCGCCGCCGGCAAGCACGTCCTCTGCGAGAAGCCCCTCGCGATGACCGCATCCCAAGCCGAGGAGATGGCCGCCGCCTGCGAGGAGGCCGGCGTCGTCCTCGCCGAGGCCTTCATGTACCGCCACCATCCCACCTGGGAGGAGGTGGCCCGACTGGT
>JBFLKR010000279.1:0-7035 GCA_040883295.1 Acidimicrobiia bacterium | reverse complement strand
CGACGCGTAGCGTCGGGGCATGGACTTCTCCGGTACCACCGTGCTCATCACCGGCGCCTCGAGCGGGATCGGCGCCGCCACCGCCCGGGCCTTCGCCGCCGCCGGCGCCCACGTCGCCGTGAACTCGTCACGAAGCGTCGAGGCGGGCACCGCCCTCGCGGAGGAGATCGGCGGCTCGTACCACCGGGCGGACGTGGCGGATGAGGCGGCGGTGGTGGCGATGATCGACGACGTGGTGGCGACGACCGGTCGGCTCGACGTGGTCGTCAACAATGCCGGGACCACGAAGGTCATCCCCCACCACGACCTCGACGCCGCCGACGACGAGGTGTGGAGTCGGATCCTCGACGTCAACCTCATGGGCACCTGGTACGTGTCCCGGGCGGCCATGCCGCATCTCGCCGCCGCCGACGACGGGAACATCGTCAATGTCACCTCGGTGGCCGGCCTGCATGCGATCGGGTCGTCGATCCCGTACGCGGTGTCGAAGGCGGCGATCAACCACCTGACGGTCCTGTTGGCCCGTGCCGTGGGCCCCGTTCGGGTGAACGCCGTCGCGCCGGGCCTCGTCGACACGCCGTGGACGGCCGACTGGGACGCGATGCGCGCCCACGTCAAGGAGGTCGCCCCCCTCGGGCGCCCCTCGACGCCCGAGGACGTGGCGGCGGCGGTGCTCGCCCTCGCCGGCCTCGGCATGGTCACCGGGGAGGTGCTCACGGTCGACGGCGGCCACCTGCAGGTCCGCGGGTGACCATCTTCGGTCACACCGAGTTCGACGGCCACGAGCTCGTCCAGTTCGTCCACGACCCGGCGTCCGGACTCCGGGCGATCATCGCCATCCACAGCACCGTGCTGGGGCCCGCCGGCGGTGGCATACGGTTCTTCCCCTACGAGTCGGAGGCCGCGGCCGTCGCCGACGTGCTCCGGTTGTCGAAGGCGATGACCAACAAGATGGCGATCGGCGGGCTGCCGCTCGGTGGCGGCAAGTCGGTGATCATCGGGCACCCGTCCACCGACAAGACCGAGGCGCGCCTCGAGGCCTTCGGCGAGGCGGTCGAACGGCTCGGGGGTCGGTACATCTGTGGCGAGGACGTCGGGATGCGACCCGAGGACATGGACGTCGTGGCCCGCCGGACCGGCCACGCCCGCGGCACCTCGACGGGATCGGGCGACACGGCCCCGCTCACCGCCCACACCGTGTTCTCGGCGATCCTCGCCGCCGTTGCCCACCGCTCCGGTCGCCCCGTCCTCGCCGGGCATCGGGTGGCGATCCAGGGAGTTGGTGCAGTCGGTGCTCGGGTGGCCGTCCTCGTGGCCGGGGCCGGGGCCGAGGTGCTGGTGGCCGACGTCGACCCCGGGGCTGTCGAGCGGGTCGTCGCCGAGGTCGGAGCGACACCGGTCGACGTCGACGAGATCCTGGCCGCGGACGTCGACGTGCTGGTCCCCTGCGCCCTCGGCGGGGTGCTGTCGGCGCGGACGATCCCGACGATCCGGGCGTCGGTGGTGTGCGGGGCGGCCAACAACCAGTTGGCGACGTCGGCCGATGCCGAGCGCCTCCACACCGCCGGGATCCTCTTCGTGCCCGACTACGTCGCCAACATCGGTGGCGCCTACTCGGCGGTCGTCGGCGGGGCCGATCGGGCCCGACGGGTGGCCGACGGGGTGGGACCCCGGGTGGCGCAACTGCTCGCCGAGGCCGACGCGGCGGGAATCTCCCCGAGTGCGGCCGCCGACCGGCGGGTGGCGGAGATCCTCGCGGCGGCGCGATGAGCGCCGACCGGGGATTCCTGCCGTCATGGCGACCCGGGCCGACCCGGGAGCGGTTGGTCGGGTTCCTCGACGCATCCGAGGCCGTTCCGGCCGACCAGCGGGTGGCGGTCTTCGACAACGACGGGACGCTCTGGTGCGAGCGCCCCGTCTACGCGCAGCTGGCCTTCTTCGTGGACGCCCTCCGGTCGGCCGTGAGCGAGGACCCTCGTCTCGGTGACCGTCCGGAGTACGCCGCGCTGCTCGAGGGCGACCGGGAGGGGGTCGCCTCGCTGGGGCTGGGCCGCGTCGCCCTCGCCCTGGCCGAGTTGTTCGCCGGCATCGAGCCGGCGGAGTTCGCCGACCGATGTCGCAGGTTCGTCTCGGATGCCCTCCATCCGACGCTGGGCGTCCCCTTCGCCCGGACCGTGTACCAGCCCATGGTCGAGTTGCTCACCGAGCTGCGGGCGCGTGGCTTCGCGACCTTCATCGTGACCGGCGGCGGCACCGAGTTCGTGCGGGCCGTGAGCAACGACCGGTACGGCGTGCCGCCGGAAGGCGTGGTCGGCACGCTCATCGGCTACCAGTTGGTCCGGAGGAACGGCCGGCCGGTCCTCGTCCGCACCGCCACCCTGCAGGGCGCGGCCAACGAGGGACCCGCCAAGATCGAGCACATCCAGGCCTTCCTCGGTCGACACCCGATCCTGGCGGTCGGCAACTCGGCGGGGGACTGGGACATGCTCGAGTACACGAGCTCGCTCCCCGGGCCGTCGCTCGGCGTCCTCGTCGACCACGACGATGCCGAGCGCGAGTTCGCCTACGAGGGCGAGGCGGCGACGTTCGAGACCGAGCTCACCGGTCGCGACATGGCCGACCGCCACGGGTGGCTGGTCGTGAGCATGCAGCGCGATTGGGCGCAGGTGTTCCCGTCCGGGTGACGCCGGCCGACGGGGTGGACGCCGGTGATGGCTAGACGCCCTTCCGGCGGCGGAGGTCCTTCACGACCTCGAGGTATCGGTCCATCTCGGCCCCGTAGGCCTTCGACTCCGCCTTGGCCTGCTCCTTCACCGGGGTGTCCCGGAGGCGCAGGTACATCGCCATGGCGGCGAACTTGGCGCCTCGGAAGTACGGCTCGAGGGCCGCCAGCGGCATGGCGTTGGGTCCGGGTTCGGCGAGGCCGACCGCGAGCGGCGCGGCGGTCACCGACGGGAGCCCGAATCCCTCGATCGTCTCGAGCACCTCGGCCTCGGGGAGCCGGTCGGCGAAGTCGCGCGACACCCAGCGCCACCGCTCGGTTCCATCCCGGTCGACGACCACGATGGCCGGGTAGGCGAGGTTGCGGGCGTCATCGGGGTTCGACAGCCCGTACGGCTCGATGGCGCCCGACCGGTCGGGATCCGACAGGTAGGGGAACGGCAGGTCGAGCTTGGCGACCATCGCCGCGTGCTGGGCCGGGGTGTCGACGTCGATGGCGACGATGCGGACCCCGGCGGCGAGGAACCGGTCGTGGAGCGATGCCAGGCTGACCAGCTGGCCGTTGCAGTACGGTCACCAGTCGCCGCGCAGGAACAGCAGCAGGTGGGCGGCGTCGGCCCGGTGGCGGGCGAGCGACCACGGTGCCCCGGCCTGGTCGATGAGGGTGAAGTCGGGGGCGGCCATGGTGGCGACGTTACCTACCAGCCATTGCGGTGGAGCTGGTCGTCGAGCGGGCGGCGCCGGCGGGTCGTCGCCGACCCGATCGGCTCCTCCTCGGGGTGGCGGTGGCCGATGGCCACGATGCCGATGTGGCTGCGATCCGACGGCACCCCGAACTCGGCCCGTACTGCGTCCTCGCCCTCGCCGATCCCGAAGAACCAGGTGCCCAGCCCGGCGTCGACCGCGGCCAGTTGGAGTTGCATGGCGGCCATGGCGGCGTCGACGTCCCAGAAGCGCACCGGCCAGGCGTCGGCCTCACCGAGCCCGAACTCGATCTTGTCGGGGGCCCGGTATCGCTCCAGATACCGCTCGGGATCCGAGAACACCAGCACCAGCACCGGGGGACCGTCGGGGTCGGCGTCGCCGCCGGTGAGGGCCCAGAATCGGGCGAGGGTGCCGGGGTCGTCGAGGACGAGGAAGTCGACGCCCTGGGAGAACCCGGCGGTCGGGGCTCGTCGGGCGACATCGACGAGGTGGTCGACGACGGCCGGGTTCACCGGCTCGTCGGAGAAGCGGCGGATGCTGCGGCGGGCACGGACGACGTCGGCGAACTCCATGACGGGACCCTACGTCCATACACTCGACCCATGGACCTCGACCGAGCCCTCACCTTCGCCGCCGACTCCACCCGGGGCTACCTGATCACCATCCGACGCAACGGCAGGCCGCAGTCGTCGAACGTCGTGTACCACCTCGACGGGGGCACCGCCCGGATCTCGGTCACGGCCGATCGCGCCAAGGCCGCCAACCTCCGGCGGGATCCACGGGCATCGCTCCATGTCTCGCCCGACTTCGGCCGATACGTCGTCCTCGAGGCCACCGCCACCCTCACCCAGCCGTCCGCCGAGATCGGCGATGACGTGGGCCGGGAGTTGCTGGAGGTGTACGAGTCGGTCGCAGGCCCGCATCCGGACCCGGACGAGTTCCTGGCGGCGATGGTCACCGACCGCCGGCTGGTGGTGCGCCTCGCCGTCGAACGTGCCTACGGGATGCTCCCCTGAGGGATCCGACCACTCGCCGCCTCCGCCTCCGCCGACCGGTCGACGTCCCCCGGACACTGCCGGGTCTGGTGTCCGGCGACCCCACCCGCCGCCGACTGGACGGGGTTCTCCACCTCGCCGGGCGCGAGGCGGGTTCGCCCTTCCAGCTCGCCCTCCGGGGACTCGACGACGGCGTCGAGGCCGAGGCCTGGGGCCCCGGCGCCGGGGTGGTCCTGGACCGTCTGGCCGCGATCGTCGGGGAGGACGACGACCTCGACGGCTTCGAGCCGCCGGCGGCCTTGCGTGACGCGCACCGCCGCCATCCGGGACTCCGGATGGGGGCCCAGGGCCGGGTGTGGGAGTTGGCCGTCGTCGCCGTCCTCGGCCAGAAGGTCACCATGACCGAGACCGGCCGGGCCCTCGTGGCCCTCGCCCGCCGCCACGGCGAGCCCGCCCCCGGCCCCCCGGGGATCTGGCTGCTGCCCGGTCCCGACCGCCTCGGGACCCTCCCGAGCTACGACCTGCACCCACTCGGCATCGAGCGGAAGCGGGCGGAGACCCTGGGCCGACTCGCCCGGGAGGCCGACCGTCTCGAGCGGGCCGCCGGCCGGGGCACCGAGGCCCTCGACCGGGCGCTGACCGCCATCCGCGGCATCGGGCCCTGGACCTCGGCCCTCGTCCGCGACCGCGCCCTTGGGGATCCCGACGCCGTGCCGGTGGGCGACTACCACCTGCCGAACACGGTGGCGTGGGGGCTGGCCGGCGAGTCGCGGGCCGACGATGCCCGCATGCTCGAACTGCTGGAACCCTGGGCCGGACATCGGGCCCGGGTCCTCCGACTCCTCCGGGTCGCAGGCCTGCGGGCCCCGGCCTACGGGGCCCGCTCGACGCCACGGGACATTCGTCGGCTGTAAGACTGGGTGTCATGCGACCCGTCGATGCCCCCCTCCTCGGGGGGATCCTGGCCACCGACCAGTACCAACTCACGATGGCCGAGGCCTACTGGCGGGACGGGCTGGCCGACCGCCCGGCCATGTTCGACTTCTTCTTCCGCTCGCTGCCCGACTACGGGTCCCACCAGGCCGGCTACGCGGTCCTGGCGGGGCTTGGCTGGTTCGTCCGGTGGCTGGACACCGTCCGGGTCACCGATGCCGACATCGAGTACCTCGCGACGCAGGCCACCCCCGCCGGCGACCCGCGCTTCGAGCCGGCCTTCTTGGACTGGCTGTCGGACGCCGGAGGCTTCGGGGCCCTCACCGTCACGGGCGTCCCCGAGGGCCGGGTCGTCCACCCCAACACACCCCTCCTCACCGTCGAGGGCCCGCTCGCCCTCGCCCAACTGGTGGAGACGCCCCTGCTCAACGCCCTCAATTACCCGACGCTCGTCGCCACCAAGGCCTCCCGGGTCGTCGACGCCACCGGTGGGGCGCCGGTGCTCGAGTTCGGGATGCGTCGCGGCCCCGAGGCGGGCGCCGACGCCGGAGCCCGGGCCGCCCTCATCGGAGGTTGCACCGCCACCTCGAACGTGGCCCTCTCCGCGACGGTCGGGGTGCCGCCGGCGGGGACCCATGCCCACTCCTTCGTCCAGGCCCACCTGGCGCTCGGGCATGGCGAGGTCGAGGCCTTCCGCGCCTACGCCGCCACCCATCCCGACGAGTGCCTGCTGCTCGTGGACACCATCGACACCCTCACCTCGGGGGTGCCCAACGCCATCACCGTCTTCTCGGAGTTGCGGGCCGCCGGCCACGAGCCGCTCGGGGTGCGCCTCGACTCGGGCGACCTCGCCAACCTCGCCGTGCAGACCGCCCGCATGCTCGACGACGCCGGGTTCGAGGACACGTCCATCGTCCTCTCCGGCGACCTCGACGAGCTGGTCATCTGGCAGATCCGGTCCCAGGTGCGAGAGGAAGCGCCGGCCCTCGGCCTCGACCCGGACGCGGTCGACGGACGGCTGACCTATGGCGTCGGCACCCGCCTCATCACGAGCCACGGGGCACCGTCGCTCAACGGCGTGTACAAGCTGGTGGCGGTGGCCGATGCGGGCGGCCGTTGGCACCCGGCCGTGAAGGTCTCCGAGGACCCTCGCAAGGTGCCGGCCCCCGGTCGGAAGCGTCTCGTCCGCCTCCGCGACCGGCGGGGACGGGCGACCGCCGACGTCGTGGCCCTCGTCGAGGAGCCCGCCTCACCCGAGGCCTGGGACCTCCGCCATCCCTACGAGGACGTGGGTCGGGCGCTGGCCGCCGACGAGGTCAGCGACGTCGAGGACCTCCACGTCGAGCTGTTCGGTCCGGACGGCCGCCGGGTCGGCGACGAGTCGATCGAGGAGCTGGCCGATCGTCGCCGCGCCGACCTCGACCGCCTCGACCCGGGGGTGCGCCGCATCGTCAACCCGCACCGATATCACGTGTCCTACACCAAGGAGCTGCGGGACCTGCGGGACCGATTGGTCGGCGAGCTCGAGTAGCTCAGGCGACCTCGACGCCGGCCTCGACGAGCTCGGCCACCGCCCGGGCCCCATCGCCCGGCTCGAGGTTGACGGGCCGGGTCCCGTCGGCGAGGAGGGTGGTGTCGAACCCGAGGCGGGCGGCGTCGAGGGCGGTCTCCTTCACGCAGT
>JBFLKR010000045.1:0-10740 GCA_040883295.1 Acidimicrobiia bacterium | reverse complement strand
TCGCCGCCCTCGCCGCGACGCTGTGGCCCGAGGCCGAAGCACCGCCCACCACCGCCGCCGGGCCGACCACCACGACGACCACCACCATCCCGGTGCTCGACCCGTGGCCGGGTGGCTTCCATGCCCATCGCGGCGATGCGGGCGGCACCGGCCTGAGCGACGGCGGCATCACCGGACCCGAGGGCCTCTATTGGCGGGCCACACCCAGCGGCGAGGCGCAGGTGGGCGCAGTCGCCGCCGCCACCCGCCTGTTCGTGGGGTCGAGCACCCGAGACGAGGTCACCCAGATCGACCAGGCATCGGGGAGCATCTCGTGGCAGCTCACGGTCTCCGACCGCGTCCTGGTCCCCTTGTCGGTTGGGCAACTCGACGTCGAGGGGAGCCCCACCTACTACGTGGTCTGGGTGGCGAACGATGGGATCGTGGGCGCCATCGACCAGACCGGCGCCGAGGTGTGGCGCACCGTGCCGGCCAACCTCCCCGGCGTGACCCGGGCGGCTCCGGTCATCGACGGTGGCGTCGTGTATCTGAGCCGAACCGCCGACGACGGCTCCGGCTACGTGGCCGCCCTCGACCTCGCCGGTGGGTCGGTGCTCTGGCGAACGGACGAACTCGGCGTCGAGATGGGCGCCGTCGAGGCCTCGGTCTCGATCGGGAACGGCACCGTCTACGTGGCGCCGAACGGGAATCGCTTCCACCTCCTCGAGGTCGAGACCGGGGTCGAGCGCTGCAGTCTCATCCAGGGCAACGGCGAGCGCCCGTCCCGGCCGGTGGTCGCCGATGGTTTCGTGGCCCTCCCGGCCGACGGCGGGGCCATCGGTATCTACGACGGTTCGTGCAGTGACATGTCGACGTTCAACCTCCGCTGGGAGACCGACGCCGGGACCGACGTGGCCTCCGCCGACGGCGTCCTCTATTTCGTCTCCGAAGGTGGCCTGCTCGCGATCGATCCGTCGTTGGCCGACCCGACCGGCGACCCCGTCAATCCGCCCGAGCGAGTGTGGACCGTCCTCAACCCATCCATCGAGGGCGACGGCTGGGTCACGAGCCCGGTCATCACCGGAGAGGTGGTCCTCGTGGGCAGCGAGCAGGGCGAGGTGGCGGCCGTCGACCGGGCGACCGGTGAGAAGGTGTGGTCCTATGACGTCGGGGCCGAGATCGTCGACGACGAACTGACCCCGGTGAAGGGCGCCATCTACGTCGTCACCGTCGACGGCGAGGTGCTCGCCATCGGCGGCCCCCGACTCGACGGCTGAGCGCTCCCTACGCTTCGGCGGATGGACCGCCGCTCCCTGCCGGCCGTGCACCGACTCGCCGATCACCTCGACCTGCCGCGGGTCCTGGCGATCGCTGTGGCTCGTGCCGCCGTCGATGCCGCCCGCGACGCCATCGAGGCCGGTGAGTCGGCCGACGCCCTCGCCCTTGCCACGGCCGACGCCGAGCGCCTCCGCCGCCTCCGTCCGTCCTCGGTCGTCAACGCCACCGGGGTGCTGTTGCACACCAACCTCGGGCGCGCTCCCCTCCACCCCGACGCCGCCGAGGCGGCCCGGACCGTCGCCCTCGGGTACGGCAACGTCGAACTGGATCTCGCCACGGGCGATCGGGGCGGACGCGGCGCCTGGGTCCACCGACTCCTCACCGAGCTGACCGGGGCCGAGGCGGCCCTCGTCGTCAACAACAACGCCGGCGCCCTGTTGTTGGTGCTCATGGCGCTGGCCACCGGTCGATCGGTGCCGGTCTCGCGCGGCGAGCTCATCGAGATCGGCGGCTCGTACCGGCTCCCCGAGCTCATGGCGGCGAGCGGTGCCCGGCTCGTCGAGGTGGGCACGACGAACCGCACCCGGGTGGACGACTACCGCCGGGCCCTCGATGACTCGACCGCCCTCCTCCTCAAGGTCCACCCCTCCAACTACCGGGTGGAGGGCTTCACCGAGGACGCCGGCATCGACGAGCTCGCCCGGCTCGGTGCCGAGGCCGGGGTCCCCGTCGTGTTCGACGTCGGTTCGGGCCTCCTCGACGCAACCACGCCCTGGTTGGGACTGCCTCCGCCGGCGTGGCTGGGCGACGAGCCGGCGGTCCGCCAGTCCCTCGCCGCCGCCGACCTCGTGTTGGTGTCTGGCGACAAGCTGCTCGGCGGGCCCCAGGCCGGGCTGGTCCTCGGCGCGGCGGACCTCGTCACCCGGGTGAAGGCCCACCCGGTGGCCCGAGCACTCCGCGTCCCCGGACCCACCCTCGCGGCACTCGGAGCCACCCTGGAGCTCTACGCCGAGGGCCGGGCCGCCGAGATCCCCTTCTGGGCGATGGCGACCACCGACCCCGCCGTCCTCCGGGCCCGGGCCGAGGCGGTGGCCTCGCAGGCGGGCGGGGCGGTCGAGGAGCGGCCGGGGTCCGTCGGCGGCGGCTCGGTGCCCGGCTCGGAGCTGCCCGGCCCGGTGGTGGTCACCGACCACGGCGACCGGCGCTGGCGGGCCCTCCTCGCCGGGGACCCGCCGATCGTGGCGCGCCGGGACGCCGGGCGGCTCGTGGTCGACCTCCGCGCCGTGCCGGCCGAGCTCGACCCCGTCGTCGCCGAGCGGCTGGCAGCGAGCTGACCCATGCCGCTCGTCGGCACCGCCGGCCACGTCGACCACGGCAAGTCGACACTCGTCCGGCGCCTCACCGGGCGCGACCCCGACCGGTGGGCCGAGGAGAAGCGCCGGGGCCTCACCATCGACCTCGGGTTCGCGTGGTCGACGCTGCCGTCGGGCACGGTCGTGTCGTTCGTCGACGTGCCGGGCCACGAGCGGTTCATGAAGAACATGCTGGCCGGCGTCGACGGGTTCGAGGCGGCGTTGCTGGTGGTCGCCGCCGACGAGGGCTGGTCGCCCCAGACGACCGAGCACGTCGCCGCCCTCCATGCCCTGGGCGTCGAGCGGGCGGTGGTGGCGATCACCAAGATCGACGCCGCCGATCCCGACCTCGTCGACCTGGTGGCCCTGGAGATCGACGAGCGTCTCGCCGAGACCTCCCTGGCCGGCTCGCCCATCGTCCCGGTCTCGGCCCTGACCGGGGCGGGGATCGGCGACCTCGAGGCGGCGCTCGACTCGGTGGTGTCGACCGTGCCCGACCGGTCGGGGCTCCCGGTGCGACTCGCCATCGACCGGGCGTTCACCGTGCCGGGGGCCGGAACCGTCGTGACGGGCTCGCTGGGGAGCGGGATCGTGGCGACCGGCGACGACCTCGAACTGATGCCCGCCGGTCGGGTGGTCACCGTGCGCGGCCTGCATCGGCACGACGAGCCAGTCGAGCGAGCCGCCGCCGGTTCGCGGGTCGCCGTCAACCTCGCCGGCATCGGCCGCGACGACCTCTCACGGGGGATGATGCTCGCCGAACCCGGCACCACCACGGCCACCGACCGGATCCTCCTCGAGCTGCGGGCGGTGCCCGACCAGCCGCCACCCGACGAACGCGGCGCCTTCCACCTCCACCTCGGTACCGGGGTCTGGCCCGTGGTCCTGCGACCCGTCGACGACGGTGCGGCACTGGCGATGGCGGATGGACCGATGCCGACTGCGGCCGGCGACCGGGTCGTGCTCCGCGAGGTCGGGCGCCGGACGGTGGTCGGTGGGGGCCGGGTCGCCGACCCCGTTCCGCCGCGGCGTCGCCGGGATGCCCTGGCCCTCCTGGATCGACTGGTGCCGGTGGCGGCCACCCCGAACGGGCGGGCGGCATCACTCCTCGCCGCCCATCGGTCGGCCGCGGTGGCCGACCTCCGACGGTGGAGCGGGGGCGGTGGGGCGTCCGGCGCCACGGTCGTGGGCGCGACCGCCTTCGCGCCCGGCGTGCTGGACGAGCTCGCCGACCGGGCCGGGCCCCTGGTCGATCGTGCCCACGCCGACCACCCCCTCCGGCCCGGCCTCCGCCGCGCCGAGCTGGCGTCGGCACTTCGCATCACGCCCGAGGTGTTGGACCACGTCGTCGGCGGTGGTGGCCTCGAGGAGCGGGGGGCGTGGGTGGCTCGACCCGGGCACCGCCCGGTCCTCGACGACGCCCAGCTCGGCGCCTGGTCGGCAGCCCGCCGGGTACTGACCGAGGCGGGCACGTCACCCCCGCGGGCCGACGAGCTCGGACTCGACGAGGAGGTGCTCCACTTCCTCTATCGGGCCGAGGAGCTGGTGTCGGTGGGCGCCTTCGCCTTCCTCCCCGACACGATCGACCAGGTGATGGCCATCGTCGACGCCCTCGGCGACGGGTGGACCGTGTCGGCGTTCCGGGAGGCGCTCGGCACCTCGCGCCGCCATGCCGTGCCGCTGGCGGAGTGGCTCGATGCCCGGGCGATCACCCGCCGGGATGGCGACCGACGGAGCCGGCGACGACCCGGACCCGGGTGACGGCCTCAGGAGACGAGTTGGCGGTGGCGGTCCAGTTCCGTCATCCCGCCCCAGATGCCGAAGGGTTCGCCGATCGAGAGGGCGTGGTCCGCACAGGGCTCGAGCACCGGGCAGACGCGGCAGATGGCCGTCGCTCGGGCCTCCCGTCGGAGTCGGTCCTCCTTGGGTTCGAAGGCATGGGGAGCGAAGAACAGGTCGGCATATCTGCCCCGGCACATGCCCTCGTCCTGCCACCCGGCAACCATCATGAAGTCCTCCCGAGTGTCGAAGGTACCACCGGGAGTGGCCGATCGCCATGGGCAATCCGACTCGGACGCGACGAGGCCCCGGGGGGTTGACCCGGGGCCTCGGCTGGTCGGGACGGCCGGATTCGAACCGGCGACCTCATCGTCCCGAACGATGCGCGCTACCAAGCTGCGCCACGTCCCGATCGGGTCGGCCATCCTATCGGGGTCGGGCGGTCTTCGCACGGTGGACCCGCAGTCCGGCGACCCGCTGGCGGTCCATCCGCTCCACCACGAATTCGACGCCGGCGACGGACTCGGTCGCCCCCTCGCGGGGGATCTCGCCGTGCTCGGCGAGGAACAGGCCGGCCACGGTCGCATACGGCCCCTCCGGCAGGTCGACGTCGAGGGCCGTCTCGAGCTCCTCGACCGACAGCCGCCCGTCGACGGTCCATCGGTCGGGTGCGAGGCGGACGATCCCCGGGGCCCCCGGGTCGTACTCGTCGCGCAGCTCGCCGACGAGCTCCCCGACGACGTCCTTGGCCGTGACCAATCCTTCGAAGCCGCCGTGTTCGTCGGTGACGACGGCGAAGCCGATCCGGCGACGACGGAACTCGCGCAGCAGGTCGAGCAGCGGCTGTGACTCGGGGACCACGTGAGGAGTGCGCACGAGGCGGGCCAGGCGGTCGGGGTCGGCCTCGCCCCCGAGCCGGAGCAGGTCCTTCACGAAGATGACGCCGAGCAGGTCGTCGAGTCCCCGGTCGGGCTCCACGACCGGATAGCGGGAATGGCCGGTCTCGGCCACCGCCGAGGTGATCGCCTCGGGGGTCAGCGGCGTCGTCAGGGCGACGACGTCGACCCGGGGGGTCATGACCTCCCGCACCGGCCGGTCGGCCGCCTCGAACAGGGCGTGGATCATGTCCGACGTCTCCACACCGATGGCACCGGTCCGCACGCCGAGCGTCATGAGCGCTCGGACGTCGGCCTCGGTCACCGTCTCGGCCGACACCCGCCCGATCCCCAACAGGCGCAGGATGCCCCGGCTGATCCCCACGAAGACCCGGGAGATCGGCGCCAGGGCCCGCCCGATCACCGAGAGCGGCGTCGCCACCGCCAGCCCGTAGCGCTCGGGGAACCGCGCCGCCATGGTCTTGGGGGTGATCTCGCCGACGACCAGCACGATCGCCGTCACCACGAAGGTGGCCACGACGGGACCGATCGGCCCCAGCCACTGGGTGGCGAGCACGGTGGCGATCGAGGTGGCGAGGATGTTGACGAAGTTGTTGGCGACCAGCACGGTGCCGATCGTCGCCTCCGGGTCGTCGGCCAGACCGGCGAGGCGGGCACCGGCCCGGCCGCGCGTGCGCAATTGGTCGAGGCGCTCGCGGGGGATGGCGACGATGGCGGTCTCGGAGCCGGACAGGAAACCCGACGCGAAGAAGCAGGCGACCAGGACGCCGAGGAGGACGGTCTGGGTGACCGTCATGGCGGACTCAGCCGGCGACCTCCGCCGACGCCGTGTCACGGGCGGCGCGCAGCTCCTGCGCCGAGAAGGGCTTCTGCACCCAGGCGTCGGCGCCCGCCCGTCGGCCGAGGAACACGTCGGCGGAGCGGTCCAGCAACAGGACGATCGGGGCGGCCCGGAGGATGCCCTGGCCGACCGCGTCCTTGATCGCCCGGGTGACGGCCATGCCACCCATCGAGCCCACCTGCATGTCGACCACGTAGAGGTCGGGGCCCGCCTCGTACGCCTCGGTCACCACCGCCCGGGAGTCGGTGACCGTGTGGACCCGGGTGGTCGGCTCGGCGAGGGCGGCCTCGACGTCGTGGCGGATCCAGTCGTCGTCGGCGACGAGCAGCACTGTGGGCATGGTCGCAGGCTACCGCCGGGCGGCAGGACCGACCATTCGCCCGGGGCTACGCTCGCCGGCCGATGGATTGGATCCGGTTCGTGCACCTCCTCGCCGCCGCCACTTGGACGGGCGGGCTCATCGTGCTCGGGGCGTCCGTCGCAGCCCTTCGTCGGGCCGGGGCAGAGCGCTCGCAGCTGCAGGCGGTCGCCCGGATGTTCGGGCGGGTCTCGTGGACGGCGATGGGCCTCGCAGTGGCAACCGGCGTCTGGCAACTGCTGCGCTATGGCGCCGCCGCCTCCAACCCCGCCACCGAGTTCGGACGGGCGTTGTTCGTCAAGCTGCTGTTGGTCGGCGCCGCCGCCGGCCTCGCCCTCTGGCACCAACTCACGGCCGGGTCCGTGACCCCACGCACCCGCGGCATCGTCCAGGGCCTCATCCTCGTGATCAGTCTGGCGATCTTCGCGGCGGCCGTCTGGATGGGCGCCGCCCCGCTCGCCTGAAGCCGGCCCCGCCCCCGGCCGGAGCCCTCCACACTCGTTCCTGTCGGGCTCAGCCGTCACCACGAAGGACCAGCCCGACAGGTTCGGACGTCGGGCCCCGGCCGGTCAGGCCAGCGAGCTGGGATCGACCTCCAGCCAGAGACCCTGCAGCCCGGTGACCTCGACCTCGGCGCCCTCCGGCAGGTGGGACTCGCGGTGGGCGCTCGCGCGCCAGCGGGCGCCCTCGACCTCCACCACACCGGCGCCGTCGACGAAGCCCTCCACCACCACGCCGGTCGACCCCACGAGGTGGGACCGCCCGAACGTGCCGGTGCTGAACCTCGTCCGGGCGACCACCGGCATCGCCACCGCGAAGAAGACCGCGGTCGCCACCGCCGACAGCCCGGCCCCGAGCCAGGACGCCTCCAGCAACGGCGCCCCATCGACGAGGTACCGGCCACCGACCAGCACCAACAGTGTGCCGCCCACGCTCCAGGGGCCGAAGGCGCCCGCCTGGTAGTCGACCACCATCAGCAACAGGCCACCCGCCAACAGGACGAGGGCCCACCAGGCGAGCGGGAGATGGGCGACGCCGTAGCCCGCCACGAGAAGGGGCAGCAGGGCGGTGGCGGCGGCGACGCCCGGGCCGAGGGCGTAGAACTCGAAGGCGGCCACGGCCAGACCGGCCAGCAGCAGGAAGACGAGGGTGTTCGGGGCCAGGGCGGCATTGAGCAGGCCCGTGAAGACGCCGGCCTCCACGAAGCGAACCGTGACCGACTGTTGGAGCCGGACGGCGCCGTCGGCGTCGGTCACCTCCTCGGCGGTCTCGATGGTGGCCTCCCCACCGGCCCAGGGCACCACCCGGCCGTCGAGCCACACGACGATCTGTCCCACGGCCGCCTGCACGGTGGCGAACCGATCGTCGTCGACGGTGACCACCTCGGGCTCGCCGGCGAAGGCGCCGTCGTGATCGGGGTCGGCGTCGCCGCCGATGCGGTCCCAGGCCGACCAGCCGATCTCGACGCCCGGGGCGGCGGTCGCCACCGAGGCGGCCTCCACGAGGCGGGCGGCACTGCCGAGGGCGGTGGCGGGGGCGTCACCCACCCAGACCACGACGGGGAGCGGGGGGGCCGCCACGAGATCGACGAGTCGCCCGGCGGCCTCGGTCACGGCGCCCGAGACGTCGACCTGGAGGATGACCGCCTGGGCGCCGGAGGCGGCAGCCGCCTCGATGGCGCCGACCGCGAAGTCGATGGTCGGATCGTCGAGCACCCCCTCCACCACCACGACGTCGACGCGCCCCTCGTCGGACTGGGCGGCGACCGGGAGGGCACCGAGGACGGTGACCACGGCGACGACGAGGAGGACGAGGCGGCTGAGGCGGCGCACGGGCGGCAGGTTAGGAACGTCGCCCGGCTTGGCGGCCACCGGGGGCCTCAAGGCGGACCCCCGACCGGCCGATCACCGGGGAGACGACCGGGATCACATGACGCACCGACGGCCACCCACCTCGCGGAGCGTCGCCCTCCCCAGCGGGAGGGCGCGCCGCCGTGCATGACTACCTCTTCAACGTCGAGGTCGTCCGGTTCGCGTTCGTCCTCGGAATCCTGTTCTCGATGCTCCAGTACGAGCGTCGTCACCTCACCACCGGTTCGATCGTGGTGCCCGGCTACATCGCCGTCGCCTCGCTGCAGCCACTCGTGATCGCCGCCACCCTCGTCAACGCGTTCCTCTCGTTCTGGCTCGTCAACAAGGTGCTGCCCCGGTGGGTGCTCCTGTACGGACGGACCAAGTTCTCCGTCCTGGTGGTGCTCTCGATCGGCATCCAGTTCGCCCTGCTGCGACTGAGCCCGAGCACGGGATACCTCTGGGAGTCGGACATCCCCCTGTTCGTGGGCGTGGGCTACGTGATCCCGGCGCTCATCGCCCACGACATGGCCCGACAGGGCATCCGCAGGACGATGGGCTCGGTGGCCCGGGCGGCGGCTTGGGTGGCCGTCCCGCTCTGGATCGCCACCCTCGTCCTGCCGGAACTCACCCTGTCGGGGAGCCCGGTCGGGTTCGGGAGGGCCGCCATCCTGGCGCCCTCCTGGATCCCGGCCGCGGTGATGCTCTCGGCGGCCGCAGCCTGGGGGCTCCTCCACAACCGGGGTCTTCGGGCGTCGGGGTTCGTCGGGGCGGCATACCTCGGCATGTTCGCCGCCGACTGGGGCCAGATCGCGCTGTTGGTGGCGGTCGCCATCATTACCTGGGCCCTCGTCACCCGCATCCTGATGCGGGTCATGATCCTCTTCGGGCGGCGGAAGTTCGCCGCGATGCTCATCGTCGGCGCCCTCCTGTCGTGGGCGTCGTTGCTCACGATCGGACCGTGGCTCGGGTGGGACCCGAGCCACTACCTGTCGCTCTCCGCCCTCGCCCTCACCCCCCTCTTCGTGCCGGGGCTCATGGCCAACGACATGGAGCGAGCGTCGGTCGGCGTGACCCTGGGGGGCACGTTCCTCAGCGCCTTGTTCGCCATCCCGGCCGCACTGGCGGCCCAGTTGCTCGCCGAGGGCGGCACCTGGTGGCAGGCCGGGCTGCTCCTCGCCGTCAGCCTCGGCGCCGGGGCGTGGGTGTTCTGGCCGCAGATCGTTCGGGGGGGGCACCTGCTGGCCGGCCGCGTGGGCGCGCTCGGCCGGTGGCTGGGCCTCGTCCGGCCACCCGCCGCCCACCGGCCGGACCCGCCGGCCCCCGGCGCCCATCGGGCCCGACCCGCCACCGCAGTCGCCGGCCAGTAGTCCGCAATCCCGGGGGCCCGGTGACCGCAGCGATACGCTGATCGGTCCATGGACCTCCCGTGGTTCCTCCTCGCCTCGGCCCTGGCCGCCGCAGTCGTGCTCCTCCGTTGGGCGCTCGAGGCGACGGGCCATCGCCGTCGACTCGCCCGGGTACCGGTGCGGATCCACGTCAACGGGATCCGGGGCAAATCCACCGTCACGCGGATCCTCGCGGGACTGCTGCGTGAGGCCGGATTCACGACGGTCGCCAAGTCCACCGGCACCTTCGCGGCCGTGATCGACCCCACCGGCGAGGACGTACCGATCACGCGGAAGGGCCCGCCGACCATCCTCGAGCAGATCGAGGTCGCCGACCGGTGGCTCACCCCGGACGTCGACGCCTGGGTCGTCGAGTGCATGGCCCTCAAGCCGAGCTACCAGCGCATCTCCGAGGAGCGCATCGTCCGCAGCACGATCGGCGTCCTCACCAACGTGCGGGAGGACCACCAGGACGTCATGGGCGAGACGCTGCCCGAGATCGCCCGGTCGCTGCTCAACACCTGCCCCGACCACGGCCTGCTCATCACGTCGGAACAGGACCCCGAGATCGTGGCGATCATCCGCGAGGTGGCCGCCGCCAAGGGCACCGAGGTGCTGGTGGCCGATCCCGAGTGGGTCACCGACGAGGACCTGGCGCGCTTCGACTACATCGCCTTCAAGGAGAACGTCGCCATCGGCCTCGCCGTCGCCGATGAACTCGACATCGATCGGGAGACGGCGATGCGAGGGATGGTCGCGGCCCCGCCGGACCCGGGGGTGCTGCGCCTCGACCACCTGGACATCGGCCACAAGCGGGTGACCTGGGCGAACCTCTTCGCGGTCAACGATCGGGAGTCGATGATCGCGGTCATGCCCAAGCTCGCCCCGTGGGTGACCGACGACACGACCACGGTGGGGATCCTCAACAACCGCTCGGACCGGGAACGGCGGGCGATCCAGTTCGCCGACATCGCGGTCCGCGACCTCGACTTCGACCGGTTGGTGACCTTCGGTGCCTA
>JBFLKR010000044.1:0-3888 GCA_040883295.1 Acidimicrobiia bacterium | reverse complement strand
GCACGGTCGTGCTGCACGCTGCCAACCCCGATTACGAGCCGATGGTGTTCACCGATGGCGTGGCGGTGCTGGGTGTCGTCGTCTCGGTGCTCCGCTCGGTCTGAGCCCGCTGGGAACCCTGGGTTCGTGGCGGGGCCATGCACCCCATACGGCCCACGCTTCCCCTTTTCAACCCCCTGACCAACCCTGGGTTGCTCAGGGGGTCTGGCCGGTGAAGACCTCCGCCACCGGGCCCGTCAGCCAGGCCTGGCCGTTGGCCACCTCGACCGTCAGCGTCCCACCGGGCAGGTGGACGTCGATGATGCCGTCGCCGCCCAGTGCCACGGCGGCCGCCGCCACCGCCCCGCTCCCGCACGCCAGCGTCTCCCCCACACCCCGTTCGTGCACGCGCAGCGCGATGCCGCCCTCCGACACCGCCATGAAGCCGGTGTTGATCCCGCCCGGCACGCCGGCATCGAGACGTCGGCCGATGGTGTCGACCGCGGCGGCCGCCACGTCGGCGACCTCGACGACGGCGTGCGGGTTGCCGACGTCGACCCGGCTCACCTCGACGCCCAGCAACTCGCCGCGCTCCCCCACGGCCACCGACCCGACCCCCACCCGGACACGATGGTCACCGACGATCTCCGCCGGCAGCGGCCCTCGGGGCGTGGCGACGGTGAACGACTCGCCGACCCAACCCCGAACATGGGCGAACCAAGCCACACAACGCAGCCCGTTGCCACACATCTCGGCCTCGGACCCGTCGGCATTCCAGTACTCCATGCGGACCCCGTCCTCGATGGGCGTCGCCCGAAGGAGGCCGTCGCCACCGATGCCCGTGTGACGGTCGCACAACTCGGCGACGCGGGCGGGGCCGGGGGCGTCCTCGACGATCCCATCGAGGATCACGAAGTCGTTGCCGGCGCCGTGCATCTTCGTGAACTTCATGCGCCGAATGCCTCCTCGACGGCCGCCAGTCGTTGGTCCACGACCGACACCCACGGTATCGGGTGCAGGCGCGGATCACGTCCGAAGAACGTTCGCTGTCGCCGCGCCAGGGCCAGCGTGGCGGTCAGCACGTCGGCCGCCCCGGCGGAGAGGGGCAGCCGGCCCTCGACCACCGGCAGCAACTCCTTGTAGCCCACGGCCTGAGAGGCGGTCCGCCCCAATCGAGGGGCGAGGCGCTCCACCTCGGCGACCAGGCCTCGCTTCAGCATCTTGTCGATGCGCCGCCGGGCGCGGGTCCCCAGGCCATCACCCGGGTCGATCACGACCCCGGTGAACGGGATCAGCGGGCGGTACTCGCGGACGGCCACCGCCGCCGGAGACCCTGCTCGCTCGCTGGGCGTCCCGCCCCCGATCCGCACCACCTCCAGCGCCCGTGCCACCCGACGTGGATTCTCGAGGTCGACGTGGTCGCCGGCGCCGGGGTCGGCCGCGAGGAGCTCCGCCCGGGCGACGTCCGGCTCGAGCGCCTCGACGGTTTGGCGGACGGTCGGGTCGTGGCCGGGGAACTCGAGCGGATCGAGCAGCGCACGGAAGTGCAGGCCCGAGCCGCCGACGACCAGGACGTTGCGGCCCCGGGCGTGGACGGCCTCGATCACCGCCCGACCTCGTCGCTGGAAGGTCGCGACGGAGTACTCCTCCTCGGGTTCGACGAGGTCGAGCATGTGGTGGGGTACCTGCTGGCGCTCCTCCCAGCTGGGCTTGGCCGTGCCCACGTCCATGCCTCGGTAGACCTGCATGGAATCGACCGAGAGGATCTCCGCATCGAAGCGGTCGGCGAGGCGAAGTGACAGCTCGCTCTTGCCGCCCGCGGTGGGCCCGACGACCGCCAGCACCCGGCTCAGACGACGCTCCCCGTGAGGTAGAACGTCGCGGCGCCCTCGACCAGCGCCTCGGCGAAGGTGCCGGCCGGGTGGACGCCGTCGACGTGGACGAGCTTGCCGCCTCGGGTGCGCATCGTCGACCGCAACGGGTCCTTCTCCGACGGGCCCTCCGACAGGACCGGCAGCCGCCGGCCGATGAGGGCCTCGTTGCGCTGGCGGCTGATCCCCGACTGCAGGGCCAACAGTCGCTGGAACCGCTCCTGCACGACGTCGGGGTCGACGAACTCGTCGGTCAGTTCGGCGGCAGCCGTGCCGGGGCGGGGGCTGAAGATGAACATGAAGGCCGAGTCGAAGCGGGCCTCCGCGACGACCTCGAGGGTCGCCTCGAAGTCCTCGTCGTTCTCCCCGGGGAAGCCCACGATGACGTCGGTCGAGACGGTCAGGTCGGGCAGGTGGTCACGCACCATCGCCAGCCGTTCCAGGTACCGCTCCGGCGTGTAGCCGCGGTGCATCCGGGCGAGGACCCGTCGACTGCCGGACTGCAACGGGAAGTGGAGTTGCTCGCAGACGGCGGGCGTCTCGGCCATGGCGGCGGCGACGTCCTCGCGGATGTCGGCCGGGTGCGGCGAGGTGAACCGCAGGCGCTCGAGTCCATCGACCTCCCCCACCCGACGGAGCAGGTCGGCGAAGATCGGCCGGCGACGGCCGTCGAGGGCCAAGTCGCGACCGTACGTGTTGACGTTCTGGCCGAGGAGGGTGACCTCGACGACGCCATCGGCGACCAGCGCGCGCACCTCACGGAGCACGTCGCCGGGCCGTCGGCTCACCTCGCCGCCCCGGACGGACGGGACGATGCAGAACGTGCACGTGTTGTTGCAGCCCGTCTGGATCGTGACCCAGGCGCTGTGGGCGTGCTCGCGGCGGGCCGGGAGGTCGGCGGCGGTGGCCCCGACCGGCTCGTCGAGGATCTCGGTGACGGGTCCCCACTCCTCGGCGCGGTCGAGCAGGGCAACCACCCGGTCGAGGTTGTGGGTGCCCACCACCACGTCGACCCATGGGGCCCGGTCGCGGACGAGGTCCCGGTCCTTTTGGGCAGCGCACCCACCGACGACGAGCCGACTGTCCGGATTGGCGTCCTTGATCGACTTCAGGTGGCCGAGGGTGCCGTAGAGCTTGTTGTCGGCGTTCTCACGAATCGTGCACGTGTTGACGAACACGACGTCGGCGTCCTCCACCGCCTCGGCGCGGGTCATCCCGTCGGCCTCGAACAGGCCGGCGACCCGCTCGGAGTCGTGCTCGTTCATCTGGCACCCGAACGTGCGGATGAAGTACGACTGCCCGGAGCGGGTGGGACGACGCCACTCCGTCGTGCGGACCGAGGGCGTCCCGAGGAGGACGGTGTCCGCCATGGGGATCAGCGAGCGTAGTCCGTGGCCCGGAACTCCCGGATGACGGTGACCTGGATCTGGCCCGGGTACTGCAGCTCGTCCTCCAGACGTCGGGAGATGCGGGTCGCGAGGGTGGCGGCGGCCAGATCGTCGATGTCGGCGGGGTCGACGACGACACGGATCTCCCGACCGGCCTGCATGGCGAAGACCCGCTCGACACCCGGGAACGATGCCGCGATCTCCTCCAGCCGCTCGAGCCGTCGAACGTAGGACTCGAGTTGCTCCCGGCGCGCGCCCGGCCGCGCCGCCGAGACGGCGTCGGCGGCCTGGGTGATCACCGCCAGCACCGTTCGGGGCTCCACCTCGTTGTGGTGGGCCTCGATGGCGTGCACGATCGCCGGGTCCTCCTCGAACCGGCGGGCGATCTCCGCCCCGATGAGCGCGTGGGAGCCGCCGACCTCGTGGGTGACGGCCTTGCCGATGTCGTGGAGCAGTGCCGAGCGCACGGCTGGTTCCCGCTCCATCCCGAGCTCGGCGGCCAGGAGGCCGGCCACGTGGGCGGCCTCCAGGCTGTGGGCGAGGACGTTCTGGCCATACGACGTGCGGTACTTGAGCTGGCCCAGCAACGTCACCAGTTCGGGATGGACCCGACTGATCCCGGCATCGACGAGCGCCCACTCGCCGGCATC
>JBFLKR010000043.1:0-4888 GCA_040883295.1 Acidimicrobiia bacterium | reverse complement strand
GGCCCGGTGTCGGCGACGGCGGCCACCGAGAACGGCACCAGCATGAAGCCGGCCTGGGCCACCGACGAGTACGCCAACAGCCGCACCACGTTCGTCTGGCCCAGGGCCGAGAAGTTGCCCAGCGTCATCGTGAGCGCCGCCAGCACCCACATGGTCGGGCCCCACACCTCGGTGGCCGAGCCGAACGCCACGAACAGGACGACGAGCAGGCCGACCATGCCGGCCGCCTTCGACGAGACGGACAGGAACGCGGTCACCGGGGTCGGCGCCCCCTCGTAGGTGTCCGGCGCCCAGAAGTGGAACGGGACCGCCGAGATCTTGAAGGCGAACCCGGCGATCACGAACATGATCGCCAGCACCCCGGCCGCCCGGGTGGCGTCGTCGGCCAGCACCCCGGCCATCGCCACGCTCACCTGATCGAACTGGACGCTGCCGGTGAGGCCGTACACGAACGACATGCCCCACCCGAGCACCGCGGCGGACAGCACCGCGATGAGGAAGAACTTGAGGGCCGCCTCGTTCGAGCGTTTGTCGGCCTTCCTCCAGCCGGCGAGCAACAGCAGCGGGCCGGTGACGAGCTCGAGGGCGACGAACATGATGATGAAGTCCCGGGCCGACGCCATCACCAACGCCCCGAGCAGCGAGACGACGACCAGGAAGTAGTACTCGCCCTCGTAGTAGCGATCGGACTCGATGTAGGCGACCGACATGAGCAGCACGAGGTAGGCCGCCGCGATGAACACGCCCTTCATCACGAGGGAGAACTCGTCCACCACGTAGCTGCCGTCGAACATCGAGACGACCTCGCCCCGCACGGCGAGCGCCACCAGCGGGATGGCGGCGACCAGCAGGCCGATCGTCGCCACGACCCCGGTCCAGTACTTGCGGGGCCGCTCGAGGAACAGGTCGAGCCCGAGCACCGCCACCGACGTGATGGCGACGATGATCTCGGGGGCGAGTGCGAGGAAGTCGATGTCCGGGGTCATGGACGCCGTCACCCTCCGAAGGCCTGCTCGACGAGCGAGGTGACGGCCGGATTGGTGGCCCCGAAGACGAGGCGCGGGTAGATGCCCAGGACGACGATCGAGATCAACAAGGGCACCCAGGCCCCCATCTCGAAGCCGTCGGCGTCATTGAACTCGTGGTCGGCCCACTCCTCGGACGGGTTGCCGAGGTTGACCTTCTGCAGCATCCACAGGAGGTAGCCGGCGGTGAGGACGGTGCCGATGGCGCCCACCACCATGGCCGTGCGGAACAGGCCCTCGTCGAGGCCCGCGAGCGGGTTGTAGGCCGCCAGGAGCGCCCCGAACTCGCCCCAGAACCCGGCGAGGCCCGGGAGGCCGAGCGACGCCATCGCCGTGAACGACAGGATCCAGCCCATCCGGGGCATGAGGGCGAGGTTGCCGCCGAGGCGGTCCATCTCCCGGGTGTGGTAGCGGTGGTGCATCGAGCCGGCCAGGAAGAAGAGGAGACCGGTGATGACGCCGTGGGCGACCATGCCGATGATGGCGGCGTTGATGCCGATGTCGGTCATGGTGGCGATGCCCAACATGACGAAGCCCATGTGACCCACCGACGAGAACGCGATCAGGCGCTTCATGTCGGTCTGGGCGAGGCACGCCAACGAGCCGTAGATGATGCCGATCACCGCCAGCACTGCGATCACCGGCGCCCAGGCCTCGGCCTGCTCGGGGAGGATCGGGATGGCGATCCGGATGAAGCCGTACGAGCCGAGCTTCAGGAGGATCGCCGCCAGCAGCACCGAGCCGACCGTCGGGGCGGCGGTGTGGGCGTCGGGCAGCCAGGTGTGCAGCGGCCACATGGGCACCTTCACCGCGAACCCGAGGAACAGCCCGGCGAAGATCCAGCCGGCGAACGGCAGGGCGCCGAGCACCGGGGCCTGTTCGATGAGGTCGGGGATCGAGAAGGTGTTCGGGTCCGAGTTGAAGTAGAGGGCGAGGAAGCCCAGCAGCATGAACGCCGAGCCGAACAGCGTGAAGATGAAGAACTTGATCGAGGCGTAGAGCCGCATCTCCACGACCCGGTCGAACACCGGGATCCGCTTCTCGGACTTGTCGCCCCAGATGCCGATCATGAAGTACATCGGCAGCAGCACGACCTCGAAGAAGATGAAGAAGAGGATGAGGTCGAGCGCCACGAACGTGCCGTTCATCCCCGCCGCCAGGATGAGGATGAGGATGAGGAACGCCTTGGGGTTCTTCGGCTCATCCCAATGGTTCCACGAGTAGATGATCGCCAGCACGGTCACGAACGCCGACAGCACCAACAGCGGCAGCGAGATGCCGTCGATGCCGATCTGGTACGTCGCCTCGATCCCGGGGATCCATGCCAGTTGGGTGCCGAGTTGGAACTCGGAGGCATTGGCGTAGTCGAAGACGAACGCCGCCGCCACGGTGATGCCCAGCGTGACGACCGACGTCAGGAGCGCGATCCACTTGGCCGGCTCCTCCTTCTCACGGTTCGTGAACCCGATGAGGAGGGCGCCGATCAGCGGCACGAAGATCGCGAGGCTCAGGCCGAGCCCATTGTCCCAGAAGGCCATTGCTCCCGTTCCTTTCCTACGTCACCAGGACGAAGCCGACTGCCAGGAAGACCGCACCGAGGAGGAAGGCGGCCGCATACTGCTGGACTCGGCCGGACTGCAGCCGGCGGAGGAGTCCACCGCCCCCGCCGGCGGCGCCGGCGAGACCGTTGATCGCAAGGTCGATGCCCGACTGGTCGAAGCCGTACACCACCCGCCCCAGCGAGGCGGTGGCGAAGGCGACGCCGTTGACGACGGCGTCGATGACGTGACCGTTCGTCCAGTCGACGAAGCGGGCGAGTGGGCCCTTGATGAAGGCGACCATGCCGAGGTAGAGCTCGTCGATGTAGTACTTCGCCTCGAGCAGCGGGTAGAGCCCGGGGATCCGGAACCGGTCGCGGGCGGTCTGGGTGTCGGCGTCCCGGGAAAAGAGCCACCAGGCGCTGGCGATGCCGATCACGCCGGCGGTGAGGCCGATGGCCGCCACCCCGAAGTCGATCTGCGACGGGATGAACTCGACGATGGCGTTGGTCCGGATCGCCAACCAGTTGGTCATGCCCTTGAAGACCCCGGGGACGTTCAGGAAGCCGACCGTGGCGCTGAAGGCGGCGAGGATGACGAGCGGGACGGTCATCGACCGGGGCGACTCGTGGGGGTGGGCATGGCCCTTGTACTGGCCGAAGAAGGTGAGCGCCACCGCCCGGGTCATGTAGAAGGCGGTGATGAGGGCACCGCCCACCGCCACCCAGAAGAACAGGGTGTCGATGCCGATGCCCGCCACCACGTTGGTGGACGGCCCCGACGCGTGGGTGAGCGAGGCGAGGATCTCGTCCTTCGAGAAGAACCCGGCGAGCGGCGGGATCCCCGCCAGCGCCAGCGAACCGACGATGAACGTCCAGAAGGTCACCGGCATCGACTTGCGCATGCCGCCCATGTCGCGCATGTCGTTGGAGTGCACGGCGTGGATGACCGACCCGGCCCCGAGGAAGAGGAGTGCCTTGAAGAAGGCGTGGGTGAACAGGTGGAAGAGCCCGGCGGTGTAGGCGCCGGCGCCCATCGCCAGCACCATGTAGCCCAGCTGGGAGAGCGTCGAGTAGGCGAGCACCTTCTTGAGGTCCCACTGGACGAGGGCGATGAGGCCGGTGAGGAACAGCGTCAACCCGCCGATGAGCATGATCCACGGGCGGGCGTCGGCGGCGATGCCCTCGTAGAGCGGGAACATCCGCCCGAGGAGGTAGACGCCGGCCGTCACCATCGTGGCTGCGTGCATGAGCGCCGAGACCGGCGTCGGGCCGGCCATGGCGTCGGGCAGCCACACGTGGAGGGGGAACTGGGCCGACTTGCCCATGGCCCCGAAGAAGAGCAGCAACGCTCCGACCACGGCCACCGCGGAGATGGACTCGTTCCCCGCCTCGGCGGCGTCGAGGATCCCGGCGATGTTGAAGGTGCCGACCGAGGTGGCGAGCACGATCGCCCCGATGATGAGACCGATGTCGGCGACCTTGTTGACGTAGAACGCCTTCATGCCCGCCGAGCTGTTCTCCTTCTCCTCCCAGTAGTGGCCGATGAGGAGGTAGGAGGCGACGCCGACCAGCTCCCAGCCGATGATGAGCTGGACGAGGTTGGGGGCGGCGACGAGCACCAGCATGGCGCCGGCGAAGAGCGAGATCGCCGAGAAGAACCCGGCATAGCGGGCCTCGCCCTCCATGTACCCGACGGCGTAGATGTAGACGACGAGGGCGACGGTGCCGACGACGAACAGCATCATCGACGACAGCCCGTCGATGACCCAGCCGAGCTCGAATGCCAGCCCCGAGCCGATGTCGCCGATCAGGAACGACTGCTCGTAGATGACGCCCTCGGTCATGGTCAGGAACCACAGCCAGGCGGCGTGGAGGAAGACCCAGCCCATCATGCCGATCGCCAGGCGGTGGCCCCACTTCTCATCGCGCTTGCCGACGAGCACGATCGCCAGGGCGGCGAGGAACGGGAGGACGAGGATGATCCAGGCGTTCTCGACGGCCCACCCCGAGGTGATCCCGGGATCGACCGGGACCGGCTCCAGGCCCTCGGCGGCCAGCACGAGCGCGTCGGTGAGGGTCCGCACCATCAACCCCGCATCAGTTCGAAGTCGTCGACGTTGGCCGTCGCCCGGTTGCGGAACACGAGGATGACGATCGCCAGGCCGATGCCGACCTCGGCGGCGGCGAGGGAGATCATGAAGATGGCAAAGACGTTGCCGGTGGCGAGCGAGTCGCGGATCCACGCCTCGAACGCGACGAGGTTGAGGTTGACGGCGTTGAGCATGAGCTCGATGCCGAGGAGGATCATGACCGCGTTGCGGCG
>JBFLKR010000278.1:0-12568 GCA_040883295.1 Acidimicrobiia bacterium | reverse complement strand
GGCGGCCCGTTGGGTGGCCACCACCCGGCCCCCGGCACCCTCGATGGACGCGACGCGGTCTGGTGGATCGGACCCCCCGGCACCTGACGCGCCGATCGCCCCCGGCCGGCCGGGGGCGATCGGCGGATCAGGTGCCCGGCGTCAGGAGACGGTGAACGTCACCTTCAAGGTGACCTGGTACCCGGTGATGTTGCCCTCGTCGAGCAGGACCTGCTGGTCCTGCACCCACGCCGCCTGGATGTGCTGGACGCTCTCGCCGGCCTTCCGGACGCCCTGGGTGATGGCGTCCTCGAAGGACTGGTCGGACCGCGCCTTGATCTCGATGACCTTGGCCACTGACATGGGGAACTCCCCTCTCGCGAACGAGCGGGACCTACCCGGACGGCGCCCGTCCAAACGGGGACTCGAGGGGTCCGTCAACCCTCGACGGTGATCGTCCCCGTCATCGAGGGGTGGATAGAACAGAAGAAGTCGTACTCGCCCGCTTCGGTGAACGTGAACTCGAAGGTGTCGCCATCCCCGAGCGTGCCCGAGTCGAACGTGCCGTCCGAGGCGGTCCACGTGTGACCGGCCCCGTCGGTGTTCTCGACGACGACGGTGTCACCCACCGACACGGTCGGGACCTCCCCGAAGCTGAAGTCGGCGATCGTGATCGTGGCGGTGTCGCCGCCGGTGGCCGCGGTCGTGGTCGTCGCCTCGGGCGCCGTGGTGGTGGTGTCCCCGGCGGCGGTCGTGGTCGCCGCCTCGGGCGCCGTGGTGGTGGTGTCGGACGTGTCGCCACCGCAGGCGGCGACCACCAGGGCCACCGCAAGCAGGGTCAGGATCGGTCGTGTGCGCATCTCGCCTCCTCGGGGGCTCACGGTAGGTCGGCGCCGTCCCCTCCGGAAGAGGTCGCGAGTCGCAACCGATCCGGGATGAAGGTGCGCACGGTCGGATAGGCCAACTCGACGGTGTCGTGCTGGGCGAACGCACGGAGCACCCCCCGCCAGATGGCGTCCGAGATCGCCCGGCGTTCCCGCGCCGACACCAGGTAGCGGGCCGTCACGTTCACCCCCGAGTCGAGCACCGAGACATAGGTGTTCGGGTTGAGGTGGGTGTACCGGATGAAGTACTCGTTCGCGGCCCGACGGATCTGGGCCGCCATGTTCCGCTCGCTCGGGTCGGGGGCCTCGGCGGCCAACACCTCGGCGATCAGGCGCTCGGCGAGTTCCCAGTCCGACTCGAACGTGACGAGCACGCCAAGCTCGTCCCAGATCAGCGGGAACCCCTCGGTGTAGTTGGCCAATGACTCGGTGAAGAGCATCCCGTTCGGGATGTGCACCAGTCGACCGGTCGACTGGTCGGCGGCCACCCAGTTGCCGATCTCGAGCACCGTGAACCGGAAGACCCTGATGTCGACCACGTCGCCGGCCGTGCCGCCGATCTCGACCCTGTCGCCGACCTTGAAGGGCCGGCGGGTGAGGATGAACAACCACCCGGCGAGGTTCTTGAGCACGTCGGTCAGGGCGATGGCGAGACCGGCCGACACGATGCCGAGCCAGGCCAGTGCTCCCTCCACCCCACCGAGCCAAATGTTGATGATGAAGACGATGGCGACGGCGGTGATGACATAGGTGACCCACTTCTGGGACCGGTAACGGGCTTCGGGATCCTTGATGCGCCGCCGGACCACGAGCGAGATCACCCACCGAACGAGGACGAGCGCCAGGATGACCGCTGCGGTCACCACCAGGTTCTGCTCCACCGTGGAGAGGCCGAGGTCGTCGAGGAGTTGCGTCACCGCCCCTGAGGGTAAAGGCGCCAAGGACCACCCGGGGGTAGCGTCGCTCCATGCGGTTCTCGCCCGAACAGGAACTCCTGCGTCGTAGCGTGTCGGAGTACGCCCGGACCGAGATCGCCCCCCGGATCGACGAGTGGTCGGTCGAGGGCCGCCTCCCCCGGGAGGCGGTGCGATCGCTCGCCGCCCTCGGCGCCCAGGGCCTGCTCATAGACGAGGCCCACGGCGGGATGGGCGCCGGGCTCGTGGAAGCCGGCATCTTCTGCGAGGAGTTGGGCCGCGTCGACCCGCCGCTGACCCTGTACGTCCAACTCCCGGCCATCGTCGCCCGGATCCTCGCCGGGGCCGAGCCCGCGGTGGCCGACCGCTGGCTGCCGGCCATCGCCGACGGCTCGGCGACGCCCTGTTTCGCCCTGTCGGAGCCCGGCTCGGGCTCGGACGCCGCCGCCCTCGGCGCCACCGCTCGACGCAAGGGCGACGAGTGGGTGCTCTCGGGCGAGAAGGCCTCCTCGTCGCTGGCGCCGGAGGCCGACATCGCCGTGGTGTTCGCTCGCACGGGCGGTCCCGGCCCCCGGGGCATCTCCACGTTCGCCGTCCCACTCGACCTGCCCGGGGTGGGACGGGCGGAGGTGACCAGCTCGGCCGAGCGGGTCACCACGCGGGGATCGATCTTCCTCGACGACGTCCGGATCCCCGCTGACCACCTGGTCGGCGCCGAGGACGGCGGGTTCGTCCACGCCATGGCGGCCTTCGACTTCAACCGGGCCCTCATCGGCCTCGTCGCCGTCGCCGGGGCGCTGGAGGTCATCGACCGCACCGTCGAGCACACGAAGGCCCGGGAGACGTTCGGCAAGCCACTCGCCGCCCGCCAAGGCATCGCGTTCCCCCTCGCCGAGCACGTCGCCCGGCTCACCGCCACCCGGTCACTCGCCTACGAGGTGCTGGAGAGGGCCGAAGCCGGGCTCCCCCACACCGCCGAGGCAGCGATGGTCAAGTGGATGGGACCCAAGGACGCCGTCGACGCCGCCCACACCTGCCTGCTGTTCCACGGATGGGCCGGCCTCGACGAGGGCCTCGGCCTCGCCCAGCGGATGCTCGACCTCGTGGCGTTCGAGATCGGCGACGGCACCGCCGAGATCATGAAGGCGGTCGTGGCCCGTGACCTCACGGGGATCACCGTCCACCGCTAGGTGGACGCGTCCGCTCAGGCCTCTCGGGCGCGACGGGCGGCGAGGAACGACCGGATGGCCAGCACCAGATAGGCGCCACAGAGGGCGATCGTGCCGACCTGGCTGGCCAGCGCCCATCCCTCGGCGCCGCGGCCGACGAGGGTGCCGACACTGCCGAGGACGAGGAGTAGGGCCAGTGCGGCGGCGGCGTGGAAGAGATGACGGCCGATGGTCGGGCGCCACCGGGCGACGAGTCCCAGCACCAGGAAGAGCACTCCGACGAATGCCGGAATCAGCGAGGTGATGCTGTCCGAGCCGGAGAGCACGGTGATGGCGGCGCCCACCACGATGAGGGCGATGCCGAGGGCGATGGTTGGCGTCGACATGGCTGGTCCTCGGGGTCTCGACGGTGGACGGCACGCTACGCCGGCTGCCGGGATACGTCGAAGGTCAGGCGGCCCGGGTGGCGTCCACGACCAGGTCGATCGCCGGACGCTCGGCCCCCTCGACCGGACGCAGCCGCTCCCCGAGTTCGGTGACCTGGAGGCCACCGAGCCACGGCTCGATGGCCTCGGCGTCCCACAGGATCTCCTCGTACGGGGGCCCGCCGGTCCCCTCCTCCAGGTTGCGCACGGCGTGGCCGACGGCGAAGAGGCGACCGCCCGGTGCCAGCGAGCCGGTGGCGACCGAAAAGAGGTCCTCGAGGTCGCCGGGGTCGAGGTGGGCGTAGAAGACGAGGACGAGGTCGAAGGACGGGTCCGGCTCGAGGGCCGTGACGTCGGCAACCTGCCAATCGACGGCGACCTTACCGGCCAGCTGCTTGGCCTTGCGGATGGCGACGCTCGAGAAGTCGACGCCGAGCACGTACCAGCCGTGCCGGGCGAGCCAGATGGCGTTGCGCCCCTCGCCGCAGGCGAGGTCGAGGGCGCGACCCGGCCGCATCCCCTCGACGGCCGGGGGGAGGAACTGGTTCGGCTCGGCCGACCAGATGAGCTCCTTGTCGGCGTAGCGGGCGTCCCATTGCTCGGCATCCATGACGGGCGAGGGTACGCGGCCCCACCGACGGCCCCAACCCCGGGGTGGGCGTCGGTCGTCCGTCGACCCTGGGTCGTGGGCGTTGCCCTGCCGCCTGCGGCAGGCTTCGTCGTCGCTCATGGCCCACATTGGAGTGGGCGTTCTGCCAATGCCGCAATACACTCGCAGGTCCGTGGGGCCCATAGCTCAGTCCGGTTAGAGCGCTGCCCTGATAAGGCAGAGGTCCCTGGTTCAAGTCCAGGTGGGCCCACCACGGAGGGACGGCCGGCACGGACCGTCCCTTCGTTCTGTTCGGGGGTGCCTACCGTCGTCGCATGCGGATCGGCAACGTCCTGATCGCCGTGGGCCTCGGCCTGGCCGTGGTGGGGGTGGCGGTCCGCTTCGGTCTTCTCGCCTGGTTCGGCAACCTGCCCGGCGACGTGCGGATCGAGGGCGAGAACTCGTCGGTGTTCATCCCGATCACCTCGATGATCGTCGTCAGCGTCGTGGGGTCGATCGTCCTCAACCTCGTCCTGCGGTTCTTCCGAGGCTGAACCGAGGGCTGTGAGCGGCGGATTCCGACGCCCACAACCCTGGGTTGATGTTCGGCCGACGCCCACAACCCAGGGTTGGGAGCGTTGGTGGATGGCGGGGGGTTGGTCCGGTGGCTAGTGTCCGACGTGCCCACGGACCAGCCGTGGGCACCGCACGGGTCCCCCCGTTCCGGGGGGCGCAAGAGCGAAGTCCGGTGAGAATCCGGCGCTGTCCCGCAACCGTGATGCCCTTCGGGGATGAGCCGGGTCGCCTGCCCGAGTGGTCACGGAACGGTCCTCGAGAGGAAGGGCTGTTCGTGCGCTCCGGCCCACGGACACCACCTCCTCCTCGACTCGGAGGAGAGGCAAATGAGACGGGCACTCCCCGCACTCCTGACGGTGGCGCTCATGGCCGCCGCCTGCACCGCCGGCACACCGCTGGAGCCGGCCCCCACGACGGAAGCCCCGGCGACGACCACGACCGCCGGCGGCGAGACCCCCACCACCGAGGGCTCCGACACGACCACCACGTCGGCGCCGTCGGAGACCACCACCACCGAGGCAGCCGGGGGCGGCTTCCCGGTCACGATCGCCGCCGGCAACGGCGATGTCACCATCGAGGCCCGACCCGAGCGCATCGTCTCGCTGTCGCCGACCTCCACCGAGATCCTCTTCGACCTCGGTGCCGGTGATCAGGTGGTGGCCGCCGACTCGTTCTCGGACTTCCCCGCCGACGCTCCCACCGACCCCGATCTCGTGGCGCTGTCGCCCAACGTGGAGGCGATCGTCGAGGAGCACGACCCCGACCTCGTCGTCATGACCTTCGACCCCGGCGAGGTCGTCGCCTCGTTCGAGGCGCTCGGCGTGCCCGTCGTCGTGCACCTCGCCCCCGTCACCCTCGACGACACGTACACCCAGTACGAGCAGCTCGGCGCCGCCACCGCCAACGCCGCCACGGCCGCCGCGGCCGTGGCCCGGATCCAGGCCGACCTCGACACCGTCGTCGCCGAGGTGGGTGACGCCGCCGCCGGCCTCACCTACTACCACGAACTGGACCCGACGTTCTTCTCGGCCACGTCGACCACCTTCATCGGCCAGGTCTACGGGCTGTTCGGCATGGAGAACATCGCCGACCCGGCCGACGCCGACGGTGCTGCGTTCGGATTCCCCCAGCTCTCGGCGGAATTCATCCTCGACGCCGACCCCGACCTCGTGTTCCTCGCCGACACGAAGTGCTGTGACCAGACCGCCGGGACGGTCGCCGAGCGACCCGGCTGGTCGGACCTGTCGGCGGTGCCGGACGGGGTGGTCGAGCTCGATGACGACGTCGCCTCCCGCTGGGGGCCACGGATCGTCGACTTCGCCCAGGTGATCGCCGAGGCGGTCCTCGCGCTGGAGCCGGTTGCGTGACCCGCAGCGATGCCCGCACCGCCGGCCGCGACGTCCCTCGGGGCGCGATCGCCGCCGGCATCGGGATCGCGGTCGTCGCCGTCATCGCGGGCGTCCTCGGGGGGCCGGTGGCCCTCCCGATCGGAGGCACCCTCCTCGAGCTGGTGGACCTCGTCCCGTTCGTCGACGTCGAGTCCGGGCTCACCGACACCCAGGCGACGATCCTGCTCGAGCTTCGGCTGCCCCGGGTGGTCCTCGGGCTGGCGGTGGGCGGCATGTTGGGGCTGGCGGGGGGGTCCTACCAGGGGGTGTTCCGCAACCCCCTCGCCGACCCGTACCTGCTCGGGATCGCCGCCGGCGCCGGGCTCGGTGCCACCCTCGGCTTCGTTGCGGGCGGATCGGCCACCCTGGTGCCACTCGCCGCCTTCGTCGGGGCGATCGTCGCCGTCACCGCCTCGGCGGCCATCGCCGGCTCGATCCGCGGGGGTTCCCGTGGCCCCACCCTCATCCTCGCCGGGGTGGCGATGGCCTCGTTCCTGACCGCCATCCAGACGTGGCTCCTGCAGCAGAACGCCGAGACGCTCCGACAGGTCTATGCCTGGATCCTCGGACGGCTCACCACCGTCGGGTGGGGGGAGGTCGTGCTGTTGGTCCCGTACGCCGCCCTCGCCGCCGTCGTGCTGCTCCCCCACGGACGGCTGCTCGACGTGCTCGGCTTCGGTGACGACGAGGCGCGCTCGCTCGGCGTCGACGTCACCCGGGTTCGCTGGGTCGTGCTCTCCGCCGCCTCGCTGGCCACGGCGGCGGCCGTGGCGGTCAGCGGCCTCATCGGCTTCGTGGGCATCGTCGTGCCCCACCTCGTCCGGTTGCTCGTCGGGTCGTCGTACCGGGCGATCCTCCCGCTCTCGCTGCTCGGGGGTGGGGCATTCCTCGTGGCGGCCGACCTGCTCGCCCGCATCGTGACCGCCCCGTCCGAGGTCCCGATCGGGGTCATCACGGCCTTCGTCGGGGCACCGTTCTTCCTACTCGTGCTGTACCGCCAGGGCACGGACGGAGCTTGGTGATGCTCGAGGCCCACGACATCGAAGTCCACGTCGACGGCACCCGGCTCATCGGGCCGATCAGCCTCGAGGTGACCGGGGCCACGTGGACCGGCCTCATCGGCCCCAACGGCTCCGGCAAGACGACGTTCCTGCGGGCGATCGCCGGGCTGGCACCGCACCGCGGCAGCGTGACGGTCTCGGGCATCGACCTCGACGGGCTCGACCGGCGGGCGCGGGCCCGGCGGGTCGCCTACGTGCCCCAGGCCCCCAATCGTCCGCCGGGCATGAGCGTCGCGTCGTACGTGGCCGCGGGCCGCACGCCCCACCGGGGCTACCTGGCCGCCCCGGGTTCCGAGGACGCCGTCGTCGTGGAGTCGGTGCTCGACGAACTCGATCTCGGGCCGCTCGCCAGCCGCTCGGTGGCGACGCTGTCCGGCGGTGAGCTGCAGCGAGCCGCCATCGGCCGGGCTCTCGCCCAGGAGCCCGACGTGCTGCTGTTGGACGAGCCGACCGCGTCACTCGACCTCGGCCACACCCAGGAGGTCCTCCGCCTCCTCGACCACCTGCGTGGCAGCCGGGCCACGACCGTGGTGACGGCCCTCCACGACCTGACGGTGGCGGCCCGGTTCGCCGACCACCTCGTGCTCCTGTCACACGGTATCGCCGTGGCCGCCGGCGTCCCGGCGGCCATCCTCCGGCCCGAGGTGATCCGCACGCACTACGGCGCCAAGGTGCACGTGCTCACCGACCCGGCCGGCGACGTGGCGGTGGTGCCCGACACGACGACCGGCACCGAGCCCCGGAGGTCGGCGACCTAACATCGCCGCATGAAGCGCGTCATCCAGATCGTCGCCGTCGCCGCCATCATCGGGGCGATCGTGGCGATGCTGCAGAAGAACCGCCAGCTGCCACCCGCCGACGAGGGCATCTGGAAGCCCGTCGGGCCGACGCCCGACACCGCTCGGTGATCGTCGGGGTCGCCACCCCGTCGCCCCTTCGGCGACGGCTGGAGCGGGTCATCGCGGCCGAGGAAGGCGTTCGCGTCGTCGACCTCGATGCCGCCCGACACGTCGACCTGGCCGCCACCCACGGGTCGCTGCCGGACCACGTCGAGGCAGCCCGCACGGTGGCTCTGCCGCTCGACCCGATCGTCCACCTCGCGGACCTGCTCGCCGCCGAGTGCGCCCGCCTCGCCGGGTCCGAGTCGACCGAAACGGTGGCGGCCACCCGGGCCGGCAGCCCGCTCGACCACGGCATCGCCGTCACCTTCCCCCCGCCACTCGGGGCCCGGTGGGGCGAGCCGGAGGGCGATCGGATCGTATGCCCGGCCGAGGGGGACCTCGCGGGGATCGCGACGACGGCGACCGGGATCCGGGGCCGCGTCCGGCTCGGCGTCGTCGATCTGCACGACTTCCTGGCCGCGATCGGACTCGCCGCACCCGTGCTGGCGACGATCCGCGACGTGGACGAGTTGGAGGCCGCCAGGACAGCCGGGCTGGCCGTCGCGGAGTTCGTGGCGATCTAGGCCGGACCGTGGGCCGAGAACCTCGAAAACGCAGGCGTGAACCCTGGGTTGCCCTGTTGGCGGGGGTGTGAACCCCGGGTTCGAGGGCTCAAGAGGTCCAGATGACCTCGGTCTCGTCGTCCACGCCCTCCAGCTCCTTGGGGGGGCTCGAGGCCGGGACGGCCGGCGCCGGCACGACCGGGGCGACGGCGGCGGCCGGGGGGATGACCTCCTCGAGGACGACGACCTCGATGCCGCCGACGACGTCGGAGACGAGGTTGTACATGACCGCCAGCAGGGTCGTGAACCCCGTGGCCAGCACCGCCCACGCGATGGCGAGGAAGACGGCTGCCCGGAACAACTGGTCGTCGCTCGGGATGATCGTGGCGGTCGACAGGAACTCGGAGAGGAAGTTGGCGAGCGTGTTCTCCACCAGTTCGGGGATGCCGGCGGCGTTCAACAGTCGCCAGAAGATGATGGCCCCGAGCACGAGGGCCAGCGCCGCCACCACGTAGAAGACGAACGAGACCTTGAGGACCGTCCACGGGTCGAACTTTCGGATGATGCGGCGCACGCGCCTGACCTGGCTGTTCATGGATGCACCTGTTGTGGGCTCTGCGAGGCGGTGACGGGCATGCTACCGGCCAGGCGGTGTAGCGGCCGGGACCTGCCCCCAACCCAAGACCACCGATTGGAGATCACGCGCCCAACCTTCCCAGCCAATCACCCACCGTCGCCACCACGTCGAAGGTCACGGTTCGCCACCGGGGGGGCTGCACCTCGCCGAGGACCGACGGGTCCGGGGGCTCGACCGACACCGGCTCCGGCTCCACCACCGCGGTCGCCTCGGTGGTTGCCGGCACAGGGTCGCCGGTCTCCGGTGGGGAGGCCGCGATCGTCGGGGGGGCGACCCAGCGGTCGGCCGTGGGTTCGGGGCCGATGTGGGCGACGAACGGCTCGTCCACCCGGCCGGGCACGTCGAGGCCCGGTTCGGCATCGGTGACGGCCAATGATCCGTCCTCGCCGACCTCCAGCACGATGGTCGACACCGTCGACCGATCCGCCGATGGCGGTGTCGCGGTCGTGGAAGGCCCCGGTTCCGGGGTCGGGACATCGGTGGTCGACGGCGGCGTGGTCGACGGCGGCGCCATCGTGGTCGGGGCCACGGCGGTGGTCGACGGCGTGGTGGTCGTCGGACTCGTGGTCGTGGTCGTGGTCGTACTGGACGTCGTCGGCGGGGTGGTCGAGGACACCGATCCTGCCGGGGGGCCGGGGAGGCCCGACGGCGCCGCCTTCGCCGTGTCGACGAAGGGCGTCGGGTCATGCCACACCCCGGTGGGGTCCTGCATCTCGAAGTGGAGGTGGGACGCGGTCCATTCGGCGTTGCCACTGTCGCCCATCCACCCGATGTGTTGGCCCGCCGACACGCGCGAACCGATCCCGAGGCCGGCGACGATGCCTGCTCCCAGCCCATCGTCGGTGCCGGGACTGTCGTTGTTCAGGTGGACGTAGTAGCTGGTCCAGCCGTCGTCGTGGCGGATGGCGAGGGAACAGCACGTGCTCGACACCCAGGCGATGCGGCCGGCGTCGGCGGCCACGACCGGGGTGCCCTTCGCCGCCATCAGGTCGACGCCCAGGTGGGGTCGACTGCAGCCCGAGCCTCGACAGTCGCCGAACGTGTTCGTCCAACTGGCGGGGCCGGCCACCGGGAAGACGATGCGGCCGGCGCGCTGGGGCGTCGGCGACACGTTCACCGCCGGCCGGTCACGGTCGTAGGGATGCCCACCGGTGGGCTGGAGCTCGCCATCGACGAACGTTGGATGGGAGCCGTCGGCGTGGGCCGGCACCGCCGACACCAGGGCGAGGACGAGGAGCGCGCCCAAGGCGCGCCACGAGGTGCGCACCCTGTGGACATCGGCACGCCAAGGAGCCGGCTTGACCGCTCAGTCGTCCTCGTCGATGCCGTCGACCACCGTGAAGGCCACGATCTCCGCGCCCTCCTCGAGGCTCATGACCCGCACCCCGGTGGCCTCGCGCTGCTGGCGGGAGATGGACTTGGCGGGCAGGCGGATGCCGATGCCCGACGAGCTCATGACGAAGAGCTCGTCATCGGCGGTGACCGGCAGTGCGCCGACCAGGTGGCCGCGGACCCGGGTCAGCTTGATGGCTTTGACGCCGATGCCGCCCCGTCCCTGCGCCCGGAACTTCTCCAGCAGGGTGCGTTTGCCGTAGCCACCGGAGGTGAGGAGGACGACCTCCTCGCCGTCGGCGCTCGAGCCGGCCGCCACGACCTCGTCGCCCTCTCGGAGCTTCATCCCACGGACGCCCTGGGTGTCACGGCCCATCGCCCGCAGCTCCTCCTCGGGGAACCGGATGCCCATGCCGTTGCGGGTGAAGATGACGGTGTCGTGCCCGCCGTTCGTCCAGCGGACCGAGACGAGCTCGTCGTCGTCGCGCAGCGAGATGGCGATCACCGACTGGCGGGGGGTGTCGTACTCGCCGAAGGCCGTCTTCTTCGCCTGGCCCCGCCTGGTCACCATGACGAGGTACTTGGCCTCGGAGAAGTCGCGGGTGGCGAGGACCGCCTGGATCCGCTCGTCGGGCTCCAGCGGCAGCACGGCCTGGGCGACGACACCCCGGCCGGTGCGGGCCTGGACCGGGATCTCGTGCGCCTTGATGCGGTGCACCCGACCGGTGTTGGTGAAGAAGAGCAGGTGCTGGTGGGCGGAGGTGTGCAGGAGGTGCCGGACGAGGTCACCCTCGCGCAGCTCGGCTGCCTTCACACCGCGACCCCCGCGACCCTGGGAGCGGTAGACGTTCGCCTTCACCGACTTCACGTAGCCGGCGTCGGACACGCTGATGAACAGCTCGTCGTCGGCGATGAGGTCCTCGAGGCTGAAGTCACCGTCGTCGGGGACGATCTGGCAGCGCCGGTCGTCGGCGTGCTTGTCGGCGATCGCCGTCAGCTCCTCGGCGATGATCGAGCGGCGCCGACCGGGGTCGGCCAGGATCGTCTCCAGCTCGGCGATGAGGGCCATGAGCTCCTCGTACTCGGTGCGGAGCTCGTCCGTCTCGAGGGCGGTGAGGCGCCGCAGCGGCATGTTGAGGATGTGCTGGGCCTGCACCTCCGACAGCTCGAACCGCTCCATGAGCGACAGTCGGGCGCCTTCGACGTCATCCGACCCTCGGATGATCGCCACGACCTCGTCGATGTTGTCGAGGGCGACGAGGAGGCCTTCGACGATGTGGGCGCGGTCGCGGGCCTTCTGCAGCCGGAACGTGGTCCGCCGCTCGATGACCTCCATCTGGTGGTCGATGTAGTACCCGATGAGCTCGGCGATGTTCAGCGTCCTCGGCACCCCGTCGACCAGGGCCACGTTGTTGACCCCGAACGTGTCCTGCAGCTGGGTCTGCTTGAAGAGCTGGTTGAGGACCACCTGGGGGATGGCGTCCTTCTTCAGCTCGATGACGAGCCGGACGCCATGGCGGTCGGACGACTCGTTGCGAAGGTCGGCGATCCCCGTGAGCTTCTTCTCGTTGACCAGCTGGGCCGTCCGCTCGAGCACCCGGTCCTGGGAGACCATGTACGGGAGGGCCTTGACGATGATCGCCGTCTTGCCCCGGGGGAGCTCCTCGAGCTCGGTGATCGCCCGCATCCGCACCGAGCCACGGCCGGTGAGCAGTGCCTCCCGGATGCCCTGGCGACCGACGAGGTGGCACCCCGTCGGGAAGTCGGGCCCCTGCATGAACTCGAGGTACGCCTCGGGCGGGGCGTCGGGATTGTCGAGGCCGAAGACGACGGCGTCGATGACCTCGCCCAGGTTGTAGGGAGGCATGTTCGTCGCCATCCCGACCGCGATCCCGGTGGACCCGTTGACCAGGAGGTTGGGGAACCGGGCGGGCAGCACCGACGGCTCGCTGTGCTCGCCGTCGTAGTTGGCCTCGAAGTCGACCGTGTCCTCGTTGATCCCCTCGGTGAGGAACCGGGCGATCGACGAGAGCCGGGACTCCGTGTAGCGCATGGCGGCCGGGGGATCGTCGATGGTGCCGAAGTTGCCCTGGGGATCGATGAGCGGCACCCGGGTGTTGAAGTCCTGGCCGAGGCGGACGAGGGCGTCGTAGATGGCGTCGTTGGAGTG
>JBFLKR010000277.1:0-4966 GCA_040883295.1 Acidimicrobiia bacterium | reverse complement strand
GATGGAGGGAGCCATGCCAGTCTCGTTCGTCCACGACACGGTCCCGTCGATCGCCACCATCGCCGACGCCGACGTCCGGGCGGGCTCCACCCCGGGCGACGCCACCGCCGTCGGGGTGCTCGTGGGCCCCGATGGCCCACTACCCGACGGGCTCGACCTCGACTGGGACGACCTCGCCGCCGCCGGCTTCGGGGCCACCGCCGGGAGCGCCCTCACCGTCCCCCGGGCAGGGGCACCGACACTCGTGCTGCTGGGCCTCGGTGACGGGCTCGATCGGGCCGGCCTCCGGGACGCCGCCGCCACCCTCGCCCGCACCGCCGCCAAGCACCGCCGCCTCGCCATCGACCCGACCCCGGCCGGGCTCACGCCGGACGACGCCGCCCAGGTCGTGACCGAGGGTGTGCTGCTCGCCCGCTACCGCTACGACGTCCTCAAGGCCCAGCCCACCGTGGAACCGGTCGAGACGCTCATCGTCGTCGGGGACGACGTCGATGCCATCGAGACCGGCCTCGGCGTCGGCCGGGCCATGGCCGAGGCGCAGGCGATTGCCCGCGACCTCGCCAACGACCCACCGATCGTCCTCACTGCCGCCCGCTTCGGCGACATCGCCGAGAACCTCGGCCCCGAGCGGGGGCTCACCGTCGAGGTGTTCGACAAGGCGGCCCTCGAGGCGCTCGGGTGCGGGGGCCTCCTCGGCGTGAACCTCGGCAGCGCCGAACCGCCCCGCATGATCAAGCTCACCTACGTCCCCGACGACCCGAACGGCCACCACCTGTCGCTCGTCGGCAAGGGAATCATGTACGACGCCGGCGGCCTCGCCCTCAAGCCGGCCGACGAGACCCACGCCAACATGAAGAACGACATGTCGGGGGCCGGGTCGATCTTCGGCGCCATGTTGCAGCTGCGGGCGCTCGGGTGCCGCACGACCGTCGTCGGCTACCTCATGTGCACCGACAACCGCCCCTCGGGCACCGCCATCGCCATGGGCGACGTCCTCTCGATCCGGGGCGGCACCACGGTCGAGGTGGCCAACACCGACGCCGAGGGCCGCCTCGTCATGGCCGACGCCCTCGTGCTCGCCACCGAAACCGACACCCAGGCCATCGTGGACATCGCCACCCTCACCGGCGCCACGATGCGGGCGCTCGGGACGAGCGTGGCGGGCCTGTTCGGCAACGACCAGGCCCTCGTCGACCAGGTCGCCGCCGCCTCGGCCGCCACCGACGAGTCGGCGTGGCAGATGCCGCTCGAGCGCCGCTACCGCAACCAGCTGGACTCGTCGGTGGCCGACATCAAGAACCTCGGCGGGCCGAACGCCGGCGGTATCACCGCCGCCCTGTTCCTCGACCACTTCGTCGATGGGCGGCCCTGGGCGCACCTCGACATCGCCGGCGTCGCCGAGAGCGAGGCCGACACGTCGTGGCACACCCCCGGCTGCACCGGGTTCGGGGCCCGGCTCCTCGCCCGGCTCGCCTGCGACTTCACCCCGACGGGGGCCTGACCGTGGCGACCGCCAGCGACGCCGGGAAGCGATCCCTCGGGGACCGCTTCCTCGACGGGATCGAGAAGACGGGGAACAAGGTCCCCCACCCCGTCATCATGTTCCTGTACCTCATCGCCTTCGTGGCGGTGCTCTCGGCGGTGCTCGCCGCCTTCGACGTGTCGGTCACCGAGGAGATCGTCGAACCGGTCCCCCGCCAGGAACTCGCCGACCTCCGCGACGCCCTCGGGGGCACCTACGTCCCCTACGAGCTGTTCACCCAGATCGAGCCATACATCCCCGACTACACCGTCGTGGAGGAGACGATCGAGGTCCGGAGCCTGCTCGACGTCGACGGGATCCGCTTCCTCTTCTCGTCCATCGTCAACAACGTGGCTTCGTTCGGCGTCATCGCCGTGATCCTCGTGGCGATGGCCGGCGTGGGCGTCGCCGAGGCGTCGGGCCTCATGGCGGCGCTCATCCGCAAGCTCGTGGCGGTCGCCCCCCGCCAGATCATCGCCCTCATCCTCATCTTCATCGGCGTGATCTCGAGCATCGCCACCGACGCCGGGTACCTCATCCTGATCCCACTGGCGGCGTCCGCGTTCCTCGTGGTGGGCCGCAACCCGATCGCCGGCGTGGCGGCTTCGTTCGCCGGCGTGAGCGCCGTCTTCGCCGTGAACATCCTCATCACCCCGACCGACGCGATGCTCACCGAGGTGACCAACGAGGCGATCGGCGCCGCCGGCCAGCCGATCGACATCACGGCCAACCTCTACTTCGCCATTGCCTCGTCGATCGTGCTGTCGTTCGTGACGCTGTTCGTCACCAACCGCCTCGTGGAGCCGCGGCTCGGGACGTTCGACCCCGCCGACGGCGACCCGGCCTGGCTGTCGGTCGACGAGGAGATGCACGAGACGGAGGCCGCCGCCGAGGCCCGGGGCCTGCGGTTCACCCTGTGGGCGACGGTTGCCTTCGTGGTCGTCGTCGGGTTGCTCACGTTGTTGCCCAACGCCCCGCTGCGGGACCCGGTGACCGGGGCGATCGTCGGACCGACCCCGTTCATGTCGAGCCTCATCTGGATCATCTCGCTGCTGTTCCTGGTCGCGGGCCTCGCCTACGGGTGGGGTGCGGGGACGATGGCCGGGAAGAACCGGGCGGTGGAGGCGGTGACGAAGACCTACGCCGGGCTCGCCGGGCTGATCTTCATGCTCGTGATGATCGCCCAGTTCATCGCCATGTTCAACTACACGAACATCCCCCGGGTCACCGCCATCGAGCTGGCCGGGCTCTTGGAGGCGGCCGGGTTCCCGGCCCTCGCGCTGCTCATCGGCTTCATCCTGGTGATCGTGCTGCTGAACCTGATCCTCCCCGGCGTGGTGCCGAAGTGGGCCATCTTCGCCCCGGTGTTCATCCCGATCTTCACCCGCCTCGACATCGCCCCCCAGACGCTGCTGGCTGCCTACCGGATCGGCGACGGGCCCACCAACGTGCTCACCCCGCTCATGGTGTACCTGCCGTTCATCCTCACGGTGACCCAGCGGTACAAACGCGATGCCGGCCTCGGGACGATCGTGGCGATGATGCTGCCGTACACCCTCTGGATCCTGCTGGCCTGGGTCGCCCTGTTCGTCGCGTGGTTCCTGCTCGGGCTGCCGCTCGGCCCGGGTGCCCCCGTCAGCCTGTGACGGACCGATGACCGACGCCGGCATCGTCTACGCGGTCCTCGCCGCCGTCATCGCCCTGTTCGTCTGGAACCGGATCCCGGTCGAGGTGACCGCCATCGGGGCGTCGCTCGTGCTGGCTGCGACCGATGTCATCACGCTCGAGCAGTCGTTCGCCGGGTTCGGGGACTCGACGGTCATCTTCATCGCCGCCCTGTTCGTGGTCGCCGAAGGCATCGACGCCACCGGGGTCACGACCTGGGCCGGTCAGTGGATGGTGGAACGGGCCGGGGAGAGCAAGACCCGCCTGCTCGTGCTCACCATGCTCATGGTCGCCCTGCTGACGGCCGTCATCAGCGTCAACGGCGCCGTCGCCGCGCTGCTGCCGATGGTGGTGGTGGTGGCCGTGCGAGCGTCCATCTCTCCGTCCAAACTGCTCATGCCGCTGGCATTCGGCGCCCACGCCGGCTCGCAGCTGGCGCTCACCGGTACCCCGATCCACATCCTCGTCTCCGACGCCGCCGTGGACGCCGGCGCCCAGGGCTTCACCTACTTCGAGTTCGCCCTCGTCGGGGTGCCGCTCGTGGCCGGCGCCATCGCCATCGCCGTGTTCCTCGGCCCGCGCCTGCTCCCCGAACGCCGTCCCGAGCGGATCGCCCCAGACCTGAGCGGCATGGCCCGCACGTTGGTCAACCAGTACGCCACCGCCCCGTGGGTCGCCCGGCTGGGGGTGCCCGAGGGGTCGCCGCTCGTCGGCTCGCCGCCGGCCACCGCCGTCGCCGACCAACCCGACCTCGAGGTGGTCGACGTCGAGGGTGCCGACCCGACCGGGTCCCTCGCCGAGGGCGCGGTGATGACCGTGCGAGGACCCTCGCAGCAAGTCGACGACCTCGCCCGGTCCCACGGCCTCCGTCGGCTGGCCAGCGCCTTGTCGGGCACCGGCGACCTCTACGACCGGGAGGTGGGCGTGGTCGAGGTGGTGGTACCGCCCCGCTCGGAGATCCTCGGCGAGCACCTCGTGCCCGGCATGACGACCGAAAGCGGCGACTTCGTCGTCCTCGCCGTCCAGCGCCAGGGTCGCGACGTCGGCTTCGATGGGGCCCGACTGGCGGTGGGCGACACGATCCTGCTGCAGGGGACGTGGGACGCCCTCGACCGGGGCTTCGACCCCGCCGAGGTGCTGGTGGTGGACGAACCGGCGACGGTCCGCCGCCAGGCCGTGCCCATGGGCCCGGGTTCGCGGCGAGCGCTGGTGATCCTGGCGGCGATGGTGGTGCTGCTCGCCACCGGAATCGTGAGCGCGGCGGTGGCCGCCCTGCTGGCGGCCGGGGCGATGATCCTCACCGGGGTCGTGTCGGTCCCCCAGGCCTATCGGGCGATCTCGTGGACGACGGTGGTGATCGTGGCGGCGATGATCCCGGTGTCCGTCGCGGTCACCCAGTCGGGGGCCGCCGAGCAGATCGCCGACGTGCTGCTGGGCGTCGTCGGCGACGCCGGTCCCAACGCCTTGCTGCTGGGCCTGTTCGTGATCACGGCGGTGTTCAGCCAGCTCATCTCGAACACCGCCACCGCCCTCATCGTCATCCCGATCGCCATCTCGGCGGCCCTCGACCTGGGGCTGTCGGTGCGCCCGGTGATGATGTCGGTGACGGTGGCAGCAGCCGCCGCCTTTCTCACCCCGGTGGCCACCCCGGCCAACCTGATGATCTTCGAACCGGCCGGGTACCGCTTCGGCGACTACTGGAAGTTCGGCCTGCCCATGCTGCTGCTGTTCATGGTGGTGGCCGTGTGGCTGGTCCCGGTCTTCTGGCCCTTCTGACGG
>JBFLKR010000276.1:0-4485 GCA_040883295.1 Acidimicrobiia bacterium | reverse complement strand
CGAGTCGTCGGATGAGGAAGAAGGAGACGCCTGACCATGCTGATGCCCAAGCGCGTGAAGTATCGCCGCGTGCATCGCGGTCGTCGCTCCGGCATCGCCACCGGCGGCACCCGGGTGAGCTTCGGCGAGTTCGGCCTGCAGGCGACCACCGAGGGATGGGTCACCGCCCGCCAGATCGAGGCGGCCCGTGTGACCATGACCCGGACGATCCGCCGTGGCGGGAAGGTGTGGATCAACATCTTCCCGGACAAGCCGGTGTCGGCGAAGCCGGCCGAGACCCGGATGGGCTCCGGCAAGGGCTCGCCCGAGTTCTGGGTGGCGGTCGTGAAGCCGGGTCGCGTGATGTTCGAGCTGGCCGGCGTCGACGAGGAGCTCGCCCGCGAGGCGCTCCGCAAGGCGGGGCACAAGCTCCCCGTGAAGACCCGAATCGTGAAGCGGGAGGACTGACCCATGCAGGCAGACGAGCTTCGCGAGCTGACCCTGGACGAACTGAACGAGCAACTGGCCGAGGCCAAGGCGGAGCTCTTCAACCTCCGCTTCCAGCTCGCCACCAACCAATTGACCAACACGTCGCGACTCGGGCAGGTCCGCAAGGACATCGCCCGGATCCGCACCGTCGCCCGAGAGAAGGCCCAGGAGGTCGCCCGATGACCGAGCGCAACCGCCGCAAGGCACGCATCGGCGTCGTCGTCTCCGACGCCCGTGACAAGACCATCACCGTGCGCGTCGACATGAGCCGCGCCCATCCCATGTATGGGAAGGTCGTGCGGCAGTCGTCCAAGTTCCACGCCCACGACGAGGCCAATGAGGCCAAGGCGGGGGACACGGTGCGCATCGTGGAGACCCGGCCGTTGTCGCGGACCAAGCGGTGGCGCCTCGAGGAGATCCTGGAGCGTGCCCGATGATCCAACAGGAATCGCGACTCAAGGTCGCCGACAACTCCGGGGCCCGCGAGGTGCTGTGCATCCGCGTGCTCGGCGGCTCCCACCGCCGCTACGCCGGGGTCGGCGACGTGATCGTGGGCACGGTGAAGGATGCCCTCCCGGGCGCCAACGTGAAGAAGGGCGAGGTCGTCAAGGCGGTCGTCGTCCGCACCGCCAAGGAGCGGCGGCGCGACGACGGCACCTACATCCGCTTCGACGACAACGCCTGCGTGCTCATCAACCAGAACCAAGAACCGCGCGGCACCCGCATCTTCGGGCCCGTCGCCCGCGAGCTGCGGGAGAAGCGCTTCATGCGCATCGTCTCACTCGCACCGGAGGTGATCTGATGAAGCTCCGTGAAGGTGACCGCGTGAAGGTGATCGCCGGCAAGGACAAGGGCAAGGAGTCCCGCATCGTGCGGGTCATCCCGACCACCAACCGGGTGATCGTCGAGAACGTCAACACCGCCAAGCGCCACCAGAAGCCCCGTGGCCAGCAGATGCAGGGCGGGATCATCGACAAGGACATGCCGATCGACGCCTCGAACGTGATGATCATCTGTAGCTCGTGCGGCCCGACCCGCGTGGGCTATCGCATCGACGACGACGGCGCCAAGGCCCGGGTCTGCGCCAAATGTGGGAAGGAACTGTGACCCCCCGTCTCAAGCAGCGCTACCGCGACGAGATCGCCCCCGCCCTCAAGGAGGAGCTGGGCCTCGACAACGTCATGCAGGTGCCGACGATCTCCAAGATCGTCGTCAACGTCGGCATGGGCGAGGCCTCCCAGAACCGGGGGATCATCGAGGACGTCGCCAACGAGCTCGCTCTCATCACGGGCCAGCGCCCGAAGATCAACATGGCCCGCAAGTCCATCGCCGGCTTCAAGCTCCGCGAGGGGTCGGCGGTCGGGGCCTCGGTCACCCTGCGGGGCGACCGGATGTGGGAGTTCTACGACCGGCTGGTGGCGATCGCCATCCCCCGCGTTCGCGACTTCCGCGGCCTCAATGCCAAGTCCTTCGACGGCCGCGGCAACTACACGTTCGGGCTCACCGAGCAGCTCGTGTTCCCCGAGATCGACTACGACCAGGTGTCGGCGGTGCGGGGGATGGACATCACCATCGTCACCACCGCCCACGACGACGACTCCGCCCGGCTCCTCCTCGAGAAGCTCGGGTTCCCCTTCCGGCGCCAGCCGGTCGGCAACTGACGTAAGGAAACCATGGCGAAGAAATCCAAGATCGCCCAGGCAAAGCGAAAGCCCAAGTACGCCGTCCGTGCGTACAACCGCTGTGAGCGGTGCGGGCGTCCCCGGGCCTACCTCCGCCGCTTCGGCATGTGCCGGATCTGCGTGCGCGAGCTGGCGTCCCGGGGCGAACTGCCTGGTGTTCGCAAGGCCTCCTGGTAGGACGACATGACCACCGACCCCATCTCCGACATGCTGACCCGCATTCGCAATGCGAATGCCGTGGGTCACCCCAGCCTGGCGATGCCCGCCTCCAAGATGAAGGAGGCCATCGCCAAGATCCTCGCGTCCGAGGGGTACATCGACGGCTACGACGTGTCCGCCAACGGCGGTCACCGGGACCTCGTGATCACCCTCCGCTACGGCGACGATCGCCAGAGCGCCATCTCCGGCCTCCGGCGTGTGTCGCGCCCGGGACGCCGGGTCTACCGCAAGTCCGGTGAGCTGCCGCGCGCCCAGGGCGGCCTCGGCGTCGTGATCGTCTCGACGTCCCAGGGCCTCCTCCCCGATCGGGAGGCCCGTCGGCGCAAGCTCGGCGGCGAGATCGTCTGCGAGGTGTGGTGATGAGCCGCATCGGCAACGCCCCCATCGCCGTCCCCGACAAGGTCGACATCGCGGTCGACGGTCGCACCGTCACCGTCAAGGGCCCCAAGGGCGAGCTCACCCGCACCGTCCACGAGCGCGTCTCGGTGTCGGTCGACGACGGCACCATCACGGTCGCCCGGGCCGACGAGGAGCGCCCCACCAAGGCCCTCCACGGCCTCACCCGGGCGTTGCTCGCCAACATGGTGACGGGCGTGACGGAGGGCTTCTCCAAGGAGCTCACCATCGTCGGCGTCGGCTACCGCGCCGCCAAGAAGGGCGACGACCTCGAGCTGCAGGTCGGCTTCAGCCACCCGGTCGTGATGGGGTCCGTGGACGGGGTCACCGTCGAGGTGCCAGAGCCGACGAAGATCGTCGTGTCGGGCATCGACAAGGAGGCGGTCGGACAGGTCGCCGCCAACATCCGCGACGTCAAGCCGCCCGAGCCCTACAAGGGCAAGGGCATCCGCTACACCGACGAGCACGTGGCTCGCAAGGCCGGGAAGGCAGGTGTCCGATGAGCCGCGCCGACCAGCGCAACCGGCGCCACCGCCGCCTCCGCCGCAGACTGCGCGGCTCGGCCGAGCGCCCGCGCCTCGCCGTCTATCGCAGCAACCGCTACATCTACGCCCAGGTCATCGACGACGATGCCGGCACCACGCTCGCCTCGGCGTCCTCGCTCGAGGGCGACCTTCGCCAGAAGGGCCTCACCGTCGACACGGCGGCGGAGGTCGGCAAACTGGTCGCCACCCGCGCCAAGGACGCCGGTGTCGAGTCGGTCGTCTTCGACCGGGGCGGTTACACCTACCACGGGCGCCTGAAGGCGCTGGCCGACGCGGCCCGTGACGCCGGCCTCGAGTTCTAGGAGCACCCATGGCACGACAGAACCGCAGACGAGACGACCGCGAGGTGTCGCCCTTCGACGAGCGCGTCATCCAGATCAACCGGGTGGCGAAGGTCGTCAAGGGTGGTCGCCGCTTCAGTTTCACCGCCCTCGTGACGGTGGGCGACAACGACGGTCGGGTCGGTGTCGGCTACGCCAAGGCCTCCGAGGTCCCGAGCGCCATCCAGAAGGCGATGGAGCTCGCCCGGCGCGACATGGAGCTCATCCCCATGGCGGGCCAGACGATCATCCACCGCAACACCGGCCGTCACAAGGCGTCGGCGGTGCTGCTGCAGCCGGCCGCCCCCGGTACCGGAGTCATCGCCGGCGGTGCCGCCCGCCAGATCCTCGAGGCCGCCGGCATCAAGGACGTGCTGGCCAAGTCGCTCGGCAGCCCGACCCACATCAACGTCGCCAAGGCAACCATGGACGGGCTCCGGACCCAGCGTCGCCCCGACGAGGTCGCGAAGCTGCGCGGCAAGAGCGCCGACGAGGTGTTCCCGCCCGCCGTGTTGGCCTCGTACCGGTCGACCGAGGCCATGCGCGCCCACTCCAAGCAGGAGTCGTAGCCATGGCCGACAAGACCATCACCATCACGCTGCGCAAGAGCCTCATCGGTGAGAAGCCGAAGACCCGGGCCACCGGTCGCGGCCTCGGCCTGCGCAAGATCAACCAGAGCGTCACCCACCGCGACGACGACACCATCCGCGGGATGGTCCATCGCGTCCGGCACCTGGTGACGGTCGAGGAGGAGTAGTCATGTCCGACGACCAGCTGCAGCTCCACGACCTCCAGCCCGCCCCCGGCTCGAAGAAGCGGAAGATCCGTGTCGGCCGGGGCGAGGCCGGGCGCCGT
>JBFLKR010000275.1:0-4589 GCA_040883295.1 Acidimicrobiia bacterium | reverse complement strand
GGTCTCCTACGCCTACCTCCGTACCGACGGCACCGCCTACGTGGTCTGGGGCAGCGCCGTGGCCGGCCTCGCCGCCTACGCCTACCAGCTCCTCGGCGGCCGGGTCCTGGGCCCCGATCGGTTCGCCCCCGTCTCGGTCCTGCTCACGATCCACTTCCTGACCTTCATCGTCGTCCTGCTCCCGATCGAGCAGCTGTTGGTCCGTCGCCTCACCCTCGACCCGTACGACTCCAGCGTGCCGATGTCGGCGATCCGGCTGGCCGCCATCACGATCCTCGGGGCGACCGCGGTGGCGGCCGTCGGCGCCGACCGGTTCCTCGCCGGCGACCTCCGATTCATCGCCTTCGCCGGGCTCACCGTCGCCACACACGTGCTGTTCGTCGTCGCCCGGGGGACGCTGGCGGGGCGTCGCCGGTTCCGCGCCTACGGCCTCGCCTCCGGCGCAGCGTCGGTGGCCCGCCTCGTCGGGGCCCTCGCCGTCACCGCCATCCGACCATCGGCCACCGGCTTCGCCCTGGCGCTGATCGCCGGCCCCCTCGTCGTGCTGGCGTGGCGCCCGTTCCGACCACACGACCAGATCGAGGACACCGTCGCCGAGCCGTCCCCCGTGGGGGACGGGCGCCTGCTGACCGGCCTCGTCCTCGCCGCTGCCGCCTCCCAGGCGCTCCTCCTCGCCGGCCCCCTCCTCGTGGGCCTCGTCGGCGGCACCGCCGCCCAGGTGAGCATCGCCTTCGCGGCCTTCACCCTCGGTCGGGCCCCCCTCGTCTTCGGCTACAACCTCCTCGCCCGCGTGTTGCCGCCCTTCACCCGCCTCGCCGTGGGCGGCCACACGCAGGAGTTGGTCGCCTGGGCGCGGGGCATGGGGCTGGCCGGACTGGCCCTCTCGGGCGTCGGTGCCCTCGCCGGATGGGCGCTCGGTCCCTGGCTCGTGCGGGTGGCCTTCGGGCCGGGCTTCGAGTTGGGTCCCGCTGCGGCTGCCGTCATCGCCGCCGGAGTCGTGTTCGCCGGGACGGGGCTCTTCGTCGGCCAGGTCCATGTCGCCCGCGGTCACACCGGTCGCCTCGCCATCGCCTGGTCGGCAGGACTCGCCGGCGCACTCGTCGCCCTGGCGGTCGCATCCGATGTGGCGCCGATCGACCGGGTGGCCATCGGCTTCCTCGTCGGGGAGGTCGCCGCGCTCGTCGCGCTCGTGGTCACCGTCGACCGACGCGGCGACCGCTCCCTGCGAGACGTGGCCCACGACGTCACCAAGCGCACGCTCGACATCGGCGTGGCGCTCGTGCTGCTCGTCCTCGCCTTCCCCGTCCTCCTCGTGGCCGGCATCGCCGTCCGCCTCGAGACCCCGGGCCCCGTGTTCTTCCGCCAGGAGCGGGTGGGACGCAACGGTCGGCCGTTCCGCCTCCTCAAACTGCGGACCATGGTCGCCGACGCCGACGAGGCCGTCTTCGCCGAACACCTGGCGCATCTCGAGGCGCGCCCGGACGGGGACATCGACATCGCCGACGACGAGCGGACCACGCGGGTCGGGCGCTTCCTCCGCCGCTGGGCCATCGACGAGCTCCCCAACCTGTGGAACGTGCTGCGGGGCCAGATGTCACTCGTCGGCCCTCGGCCGCTGGTCGCAGCCGAGGCAGCGCTGGTGGGGCTCGACCACCCCCGGTTCTCGGTCAAGCCGGGTGTCACCGGCCTGGCCCAGGTCCGGGGCAGGCGCGCCACCTCCTTCGAGGAGCGGAACCGGTGGGACGAGGCCTATGTCGCCGCCCCCACCATCGGTGCCGACCTCCGCATCCTGGCCGCCACCCTCGGCGCCGTCGCCCGACGCCGGTCGGGGGATACGTGACGGCGGTTCCTACCCTCGCGGACAGGTGAGACGGTGACGAACGACACCAACCCCGAAGACGCCCGACCCAGCCGCGGCGGGCCTGCCGCCATCGCCTCCTCCCTACTCCCGGGCTGGGGCCACGTGCTGGTCGGCGAGCGTCGGATCGGGTGGACCCTGCTCGCCGTCGACGTGCTCGCCCTCGCCCTCCTCGCCATGGCAGCGATCTGGTTCCCCGCCGACGTGCTCGGGGCGTGGGTGACGCCCGCCGCGCTCGCCCTCATCGTCACCGCCAACCTCGGCGTCCTCGCCTACCGGGCCGTGGTGACCGCCGACGCCTTCCGCCGCGCCGGGCGGCGCGGCATCGTCGACTGGGCCGGCCTCGTCGTCGCCGCCGCCGTGGTGGTCGTCCCCCACCTCGCCTTCGGAGGCCTGGTCGCCACCCAGCAGGACCTGCTGACGTCGGTCTTCGCCACCGACGAACCCGGCCGGTCGACGACGAGCACCGCCCCGGCCACCACGACCGTGCCGCAATCGACCGTCCCGGAGTCGACCGCGTCCACCACCACGACCACCGTCCCCGCCACCACGACCACCACCGAGCCGCCGCGGATCTGGGACGGGCGCGAGCGACTCAACATCCTGCTGCTCGGCAGCGACGCCGGGGTCGGACGGATCGGGACCCGCACGGACACGATGATCCTCGTCAGCGTGGAGCCCGAGTCGGGCGACACCGCGATGTTCTCTATCCCCCGCAACCTCACCGAGGCCCCACTGCCCGACGGCATGGGGCTCTGGTCCTGCAACTGCTTCCCCGACATCCTCGCCCACCTCTGGGCGAACGGCGAGTGGTACCCAGAGGCCTTCCCCGGGCCGCAGGCCCCATCCGTGAACGCCCTCAAGGCGGCGGTCGGCCTGACGTTCGGCGTCGACGTCCACTACTACGCCAAGGTCGACCTGGCCGGGTTCGTGGGCATCGTCGACGCGGTGGGTGGCGTGACCATCGACGTGCCCGAGCGCCTCGTGGACGAGGAGTACCCCCACGAGGAGGGCGGCACCGAGTTCATCGTCTTCGAGGAGGGCACCCAGGAGTTGGACGGCCACCGCGCCCTGGCGTACGCGCGCATCCGTCGTCATTCGGGCGACTTCGCCCGCATGCACCGCCAACGCTGCGTGCTCGGCGCCCTCGCCGAACAGACCAGCCCGCTCGACCTCCTCCGCGGCTACGACGAGTTCGCAACCGCGGTCAAGGAGTACGTCGAGACCGACATCCCCGTCGACCGCCTCGCCGACTTCGTCGACCTGTTGACCCGGGTCGACACCGATCGGCTCGCCAGCCTCCGGATCACCTCCTACAACTACGGCGAATCGGGCCACGCCGGATACCAGATCTACGACCTCGACCGCCTGCGCGCCGACGCCCGGGCCCTCATGGACGACCCGACCCGCCACCTCGCGACCCAGGACGGCCTCGGCTTCGACGACACCTGCACGAAGTCGTTCGACTGATCGAGGCACACCGGTCTGCACGCAGGGCACATAGGATCCCGTCACGACAAGGAGGGAGACTCCATGGCCCTTGGCCCCATCGAGCTCCTGGTGTTCGGGTTCCCCGGGAACCGGTTCACCGGGGGCATCATCCCCGAGATCGAACGGCTCGTCGAAGCCGGGATCATCTCGGTCGCCGACGTCCTCATGATCCACAAGGACGAGGACGGCGAGGTGACCTTCGCCGAGCTCGAGGAGGCCGACGGTGACGACCCGGTCGCCCGCCTCTCGCGGCTCATGAAGGGACTCGACCTGATCGGCGACGAGGACGTCCTCGAGTTCGCCCAGGCACTCGGACCGAACTCGTCGGCGGCTGCCATCGTCTTCGAACACACCTGGTTCCTGCCACTGCGGGACGAGCTCGCCGCTTCGGACGCCGTCCTGTTGTCGAACATGCGGATTCCCGGCTTCGTCGTACAAGAGGTCCTCGACGCCGTCGAGGACCTGGAGGAGGAGTAGTCATGCCCCGCAGGATGGGACGCCCCGGCCTCGTCGGCACGATGGCCCGCACGGCGGTCATCTCCGGCACCGCCACCGCCGTGAGCGGCAACGTGGCGCGGCGCCAGCACCAGAAGAGCGCCGCGGCCATGGCCGAGGAGCAGCAGCAACTGGAGAGCCAGGCACAGCTGGCCGAGATGCAGCAGCAACTTGAGGCCCAGCAGCAACAACCCGCCATCGCCCCGCCGCCCCCGCCCGCCGCCGACGTCGGGGGTGGCGACGACATGCTCGAGAAGCTCAAGGAGCTGGCCGCGCTGAAGGAGGCGGGGATCCTCACCGACGAGGAGTTCGCCGCCGCCAAGGCGAAGGTGCTCGGCTAGCTGTCCTTCCCACAGAGGTGGTTGACGAGGGCGGCGTAGGGGGGCTGGTCGCCGAGTTCGCTGTGGGGGCGGTGGCGATTGTAGAAATCGAGGAAGCCGGCGAGGGCTTCGGTTCGTTGGGTGTTGGTCCGGTAGGGCTGCTTGTAGGCCCATTTGGCGGCGAGGGTTTGGTGGAACCGTTCGACCTTGCCGTTGGTCTGGGGCCGGTAGGGGCGGGTGCGCAGGTGACGGGCGCCGATGGTGTCGAGGGCGGTCTGGAACGCTTCGGAGGTGTAGGCCTTGGCGTTGTCGGTCATGACGGCGTCGATCCGATAGCCGAACTGGGCGAACCAGTCGGTGGCCCGCAGCATGAACCCCGCAACGGCCGCCGCGTCCTGGGTGGGGAGGAGCTCGGTGTAGGCCAG